>JAIPGD010000019.1 GCA_021736305.1 Candidatus Izemoplasma sp. | reverse complement strand
AAGAGGCCTCGTGAGTGCACGAGACCACTATTTAAAAATTCATACTGTAATATAAATTGAACCGCCCTGTACGTGAACCGTACGCAGGGTGGTGTGAGAGGGGCGAAAATAATTAATATTTAGCCTCTACTCGATTAAATAAAAACGTTCGTTTTACGAACGCTATGTTTTATTTAGAAAATTTAAAGTTTATTAATTTTTCTTGATAAGCGCGATTTTTGTCTATCAGCATAATTTTTATGATGGATGCCTTTAGCAACACTTTTATCGATTTTTTTATAAGCATAATTTAAAGCTTCAACTGCTTTGTCTTTTTCGCCGTTTTTTACAGCCATTTCTACTTTTTTAATCGCTGTTTTTAGAGAAGACTTAAATGATGCATTTGCGAGTTTTCTTTTTTGGTTTTGAATATTACGTTTCTTTTGTTGTTTATTATTAGCCATGATTTCACCTCCATAAGCAATAGCGTAAATATTTTACCAAATAACCAATAAAAAAGCAACAAATAAAAGTTTATATTTGTTTAATTTTAATAAATATTTATAATGGTATTCATTAATAAATACTAGAGAAAACTTGGTTATTTCTAAAAAAAAAGATATAATATATATAATACAACAATAGGGATGTGAAATCTTTGTTAAAAACTGAAAATAAAAAGTACAAAAATCAATCTTTAATTAATTATAAATTTAGTTTATCGAATCCATTGATAACTCATTTAGGGTGTTTAGAAGAAGAAATAACTAAGAATATTCCTGTTTTAAAATTTTTAAGTAAAGATAGTTATTTTAGTGAAATTATTAATGGCTTTAATCCAATTTTTACTATGTTAAAATATGGGGATTTAATATTACACCCTAAATTTATAAAACCAATTAAACATCTTCAATCATTAAATTTAGATGAAAATATTCTGATTAGAGAGACTACATATAATATAGACAATGTAAATATCAATATCTTTTCAGAGAAATTCTTAGATTCTGAAAAATCAATCATCTATCATCGGTATACATTTAAAGCTGATAGTGAAGTTGAAATAAATTTGTATCACGGTATAGAAGATGTAAATTATGGAAGTGATTTAGAAATTATTAAAATAACATCTGGAGATCATGAAAAACTTATTCAAGCTAAAACTAATAATAATATAAAGATTAATAATATGTTGATTTATGAAAAAAACTTTAGGCATAAAAATCACAATAAATTAAATCAAAGTCTAGAACATTATTCTATTACTACAAAGACGAATAGAGAATATACGATTATTCATTATGCTGGAGTCTTTAATGACAATGAAAAGAAGTCTAGAAAGCAATTAAAAAAGCAAAGAAACAAAGGTTATGATATTCTTAAGGAAAACCATAAACTTGAATGGAATAATAAATTTTCTAAATATAAATTGCAGATTATTAATAATTACAAGTTTAATTTTTTAGCTAACTTTAGTATATTCCAATTATTATCAAAATCTCCAAACGCAAAGGGTTTAGTTTATAATGATTTTATTGGTTTTAAATGGTTAAATGATGTTTTTGTAGCGCGTTTTTACTTAAATAATGCTCCAGAGTTAACTAGAAAAATTATTAAACAAAGAATTGAGTCTTTGATTTTTGCGAAAGAAATTGCGCAAACTTATCATTACAACGGTGCGCTCTATCTAGATAATCCTAATGCCTTTAATCAAGGCAATAGACAATTATATCTTAATGGAATTATTGCTCATAGTTTAGATATTTATTTTAATAAGACAAAAGATATGACAATACTATCTGATGGAGGATTATTGATGCTTATTGAAATTTGTCATTTCTATGCAAGTTATGCGAAATTAAGCGATAGTCAAACCCGTTATGATATATTGAATGTATCAAATATTGATAATACACTCCAAAACATTAATAATCATAGTTTAACTAACTATTTAATTAAAAATAGTTTTAGAATTCTTTTTGATTATATAAAAATATTTAAAATGTATGATAAAAAGAAGTACGGTAATATACTTAAATATAACAATTTAGAAGGTGCATTGAAGGAAATTAAAAAAGTTAATAAAAAACTTTATTATAGAAAAGAAAATGCGAATCATTTAATTCAAATTTACCAAGGATTTTTTTATGATTTAGATAATAATAAGCTAAGTGTTGAAAATGAAAGATTAAATTTTACCAATGATGTATTACTTATGTTTATTTTGTTCCCTGAAGAATTCAGTGAACATATTAAACAAAAAAACAAAGATTTTCATCGTGAGTCATTTATTGATGATAATCTAAATAAATTATTTGGTTCATTAGTCGCAACTAATATTGTTGATGAAAAAGCTTATACTGATATTTTAGAAGTTACAGATTTAAATAAAAATTCGATTTATATTAATGAACTAGGTTTAAATATAGGCTGTGCTGGAATGATTTATTATTATTTAATATATCATTTAGCTAAATTAAGGTGTTATAATGACATCTTAACTGCAGATTCATTAATTCCGCAAGATATAAGAAGATTAGAATTTAGTATAAATTATTTAGGTAAGTTAGCTGAGGTTAAAATAAAAAGAAATAGCGCAAGAATAGAATGGAACAAGTTTTAAGGAGGAAGAAAATGAAACGTAAAACAAAAATTATTTGTACAATTGGACCAGCTATTGACTCCCCAGAAATGATTGAAAAAATTATTGATGCAGGGATGAATGTTGGTCGACTAAATTTTTCGCACGGAAATCACGATGAACACTTTAAAAGAATTGAAATGATTCGTTCAATTGCTAAAAAAAAGAATAGATATATTGGCATTATGGCCGATACCCAGGGCCCAGAAATAAGAACTGGTATGTTTAAGGATAATTTTGCTTCATTCACTAAAGGCGATAAAGTTAAAATAGTTAAAGAGGAGATTTTAGGCACAAAAGATGCTTTCCACATTTCAGCTAATGAATTATATGAAGATATTAGCGTTGGCGATTCTTTATTAATTGATGATGGTAAAATGCGTTTAATTGTAATTGATAAAGCAGAAGATAGTTTTATGTGTAAAGTTAATAATTCGGGGATTATTAAGAGTCGTAAAGGAGTTAATATTCCAAACGCAAAATTAACTATGCCATTTATTTCCGATAAAGATGATTCTGATATTAGATATGCCGCAAGAGCAAAGGTTGATATGATTGCTTTATCTTTTGTTAGAAGAAAAGAAGATATATTAGAAGTAAAAAAAATTATGAAAGAAGAAAATGCAGAAGATATCGAATTGATTGCCAAGATTGAAAATCAAGAAGGTGTAGATAACCTTGATGAGATATTAGAAGTTACAGATGGTATTATGGTTGCGAGAGGAGATTTAGGGGTTGAAGTTTCAACACAACTTGTACCTATTTACCAAAAGAAAATTATTACTAAAGCAAACGAATTAGGAAAACCGGTAATAACAGCTACTCATATGTTAGAATCTATGATGGTTTCTCCAAGACCTACTAGAGCAGAAGCTAGTGATGTTGCAAATGCTATTTTAGATGGCTCAGATGCAATAATGTTATCTGGAGAAACTGCTGCTGGAGATTATCCAATCGAATCTGTCTTAACAATGGATACAATTGCAAAAGCAATCGAAGATACAATTAATTATGAAGAGAAATTACAAAAATCAATAAAAACTTCCAATCCAACAATAAATGATGCAATTGGTATTGCTGTGAGTCAAACGGTTTTAGCTTTGCCACATGCAGAGGTTATAATTGCTTTTACTGAAACAGGTGGAACTGCAAAAAGAATGGCTAAATTTAGACCAGGGGTTCCTATAATAGCGATAACCGATAACATCGAAACTTGTCAAAGGTTATCATACTATTGGGGAGTATTCGCTACAATTGGTGAAAATGTTACTGATTTGAAATATCACGATCAGGTTGCAATTAAGGTAGCTAAAGACTTTGGCTTTGAAATTGGCGCAACTTTAGTAATAACTTCTGGTTGGGGTCAAAAACATGGATTTACAAATACTATGAGGATTATTGATATCGAATAATAAAATCAAAAAAAAACTGAAATTAGTTGTTAATTTCAGTTTCTTTTTTTATAAGTCCAGTTTTATAGTTTAATTTATCAAAGAAGTTACCAACTTTAACAACAATTACTGAATCTTTTAATAGCCAAAAAAATGCTTCTCCAAGAATTATGCCTGCAATTAGGTCAATAATATAATGTTGTTTTAAGGTTTGTGTAGCGATGATAATGGCTAACGCCAAGAAAACAATTATTATTTTTGCTGGTTTAGGCATCTTTTTGTCAAGTCTTACTCCGATTATGCATATCCAACTAGTTAAAGTATGCATTGAAGGTAAGGCGTTTCTAGGTCCAGCAGATTGATATATCCACATTACTATAGACTCCGTGAAATTCAAATCATTTCGTGGAGTTAAATAATTATTGTTAACGAAAAGCCCTGAAGTTAGTCTCCAACTTTCAACATCAGACTGCCATATAAAGTACCATATACCACAAATAGTAAAAGTAATAATAGCAATAGTTGATATTATATACATATTTTTTTTGGATCTATATCCAATATATAGAAAAGAAAAAAACCAAAAAGGGTAAGCTATAATGTATGGGTAAATATGCCAACTAATAAATGGGACTTTATCATTAAAATCTTTAAATATGTAACTATAATCAATACCTACATTTCCATAGGTTTCAGCGTACCATTGATTTCCAAAATAATTTATCAGTAAAAATAACAACACAACAACTAAGGGAATAATCGTTCGTTTTAATCTTATAGTATTCATTAATACCTCCCTATCTTCAAAAAAAATTATAACACATCTTAAAGCGATTATATAGATGTTTTTGGTTTTTATTATATATTGCTAATATATTGTTTTTGTGATAAAATTATTAAGTGATTAAAAAAAGTGAGGCAAATTATGTTTGGATTTAGAAGCGACGGAAAAAAAGTTAAGAATATTGACCCTTTTATGAAAATAGTTCCTCATATCATGTTTCATAGAAATGATGCAATGGTTATGAAAACTGAAGAAATTGATTGTGAGATGTTAGATAAGTATATTTTACAAAAAAGGAAAACTGAAAAAATAAAAGTTGATTATATGGATATTATTATCGCTTCTTTCGTAAGGGTTATTTCTACGAGGCCAAAATTAAACCGCTTTATTGTTAATGGAAGAATCTATAAGAGAAATAATATACAGTTGTCTTTCGTGATTAAAAAAAGATTAGAAGATGTTTATGAAGAAACTGCAATTAAACTTAGTTTTGATGGAACTGAATCTATTTATGATGTTATAGAAAAAATAAATCAAGAACTTAAAAAAAATAAAGGTAAACAAAAGAAAAATGCAACTGATCATTTAGCTAAAGTTTTAACAAAAGGCCCTAATTTTATGATTAAAGGTATGGTTAGATTTTTCATGTGGTTAGATAAACATGGTATGTTACCGAAATCAATTATTGATGTATCACCATTTCACACCTCTGTATTCTTAGTTAATTCAAGATCAATAAAAATGAGCCAAGTATATCATCATATTTATAATTTTGGAACTACTGGTCAATTTGTATCAATGGGAAAAGAACAATATAAACCAATTATAACAAACCCAAACAAAAAAGAATTTACAGTTAAAAAAATTATGGAACTTGGTATGGTTGTAGACGAAAGAATATGTGATGGATTATATAATAGTCTGTCTTTAAAAGAATTACATAGAGTTTTAGCAAATCCAAATGAATTGGATGAAAAAAATCAAAACGTTATAAAGGATGAAGATTAAATAAATGATTGGATTATCAATTTTATCAATATTAATAGGTCTGTTTTTTGTGCTTATAGGATTTAAATTTACTTTTAAAACAGTTACAACAATTAAGGCATTACAAAACATTAAATATAAAAGTTCTAGTACCCCTAGTAAACAAGCGGTTATTACAACAAAAATATTTGGTGTTATTCTTTTCTTAATAGGTGGCTATTTTATTGGCGCAGCTATTTCTGCATTAGTAAGTTAAAGAAGCAGGCAATCTGTTTCTTTTTTTATTTGAAGAAAAAATTATTTAATTTAATAGTATATTTAGGTGGAATTATGAGTTTATTAAGAGTGAATAATGTAACAAAATCGTTCGGAAGTGAATTAATATTAGATAATATTTCTTTGGATATTAATCAAAATGAAAAAATTGCATTAATTGGAAAGAACGGAACAGGAAAAACAACACTATTTAAAATTATATTACGTGAAATTGAATCCGACAAGGGTGGCGTTTTTTTGTATGGAAAAACCAAGATTGGATATTTGTCACAAAAGATAATTGAAAACGAAGAGCATACACTTTATGAAGAAGTAATAAAAGTTTTTGCTGATACAATAAGAAAAGAAAAAGAATTGCAAATCCAAGCAAAAACATTAGAAGAAGACCATTCTGAAAAACAATTAATAAAATATTCTCGATTAGAAGATGAGTTTAATCGATTAAACGGATATGATTATCACATAAAAATTGATACTTTATTAACAAGTTTTGGTTTCCATAAAAGTGATTACAATCGTGTCATAAACAGTTTTTCTGGTGGTGAAAAGACACGCATTGCATTTGCTAAATTATTAATGATTGAACCAGAAATATTGTTGCTAGATGAACCAACAAATCATATGGATATAGAGATTATTGAATGGTTAGAAGACTATCTTAAAAATTATCGAAATTCTGTGTTTATTATTACTCATGATAAATATTTTATTAATAAAGTAGTTAATAAAATATATGAGATTGAACAAAAACAACTCGAGTTGTATCATGGAAATTATGATTACTACGAAGAGGAAAAAGCAAATCGATATGAACAGCGGTTAAAACAATTTAATAAACAACAAAAGGAAATTGCACATTTACAAAGTTTTGTAGATCGTTTTAGATATAAAGCAAAAAAAGCAAGATCTGCACAGGATAGAATTAAGAAAATCGACCGCATCGAAAAACTTGAAGAACCAAAAATATATAATCCTCATGTAAATTTAAATTTTTCGACAAAAAGACCAACAAACATAAACATTATTGAATTAAATGATTTAACAATTGGTTATGAAAATGCTCTGATTAGTGATATAGACTTCAAAATGAGAGGCTTTGAAAAAACAGGAATTATTGGAGCTAATGGTACGGGAAAAACAACTTTAGTTAAAACTATACTAGGGGAGATTGAACCTATATCTGGAGAAGTTATATTCAATAAAAAATTAAAGATTGGATATTTTGATCAAAACTTAGAAAATTTTGATCAAAACAAAAGTTTATTAGCAACTGTTCACGATCGTTATCCAAACAAAACCTTAACTGAAGTTAGAAATGATTTAGCTAGAGTTATGTTTACTGGTGATGATGCTTATAAAGAAATAAGTATACTAAGTGGTGGTGAGTTAGTTAAATTACAAATTTTATTATTAATGCTTGAGAAACCAGAATTACTGATTTTAGATGAACCTACTAATCATTTAGATATTGATACAAAGAATATTATTGAAGATGTATTCGAAGAGTTTAATGGTCCAATTTTATTTATATCTCATGATCGATATTTTATTAATAAGGTTGCAACAAAAATAATAAAAATAACTGACAAATTTGAAATGTTTGATGGAAACTATTCTGAATTTATTAAAAAAAGTGAGAAAAGCAAAATAAAATCTATTAAGAAAAAAGCTACAAATAGAAAATCTAATCTCTCAAATGAAAAAAGATTAAATCAGTTGGAAACAGAAATATTTGAATTGGAAAATCAATTAAAACTATGTAAGCAGGAATTATTTAAAGAAGAGATATATAATGATTATGAAAAATACCAACAAAAAAATAATGAGGTAAAACGTATCGAACAAGATATTGAAAGTATTTATCTAGAATTAAGTGATTTACTAAAAAAATAATATAAAAATAAATTTATCTATGGTAAAATTAAATGTTAGCGGAGGTCATCTATGATTGAATTAATAAAAAATAAACTAAAACTAGAAATTGAAGAAAAGTTACATGCTAAATTTTCGGAAAAAATTAGTATAGTTGTTGAAAAACCAAAAAACCCCAAACTTGGGGATATTTCAATACCAGTTTTTTCTGTTGTTAAAACAGTCCGTAGACCTTTGCCCGAAGTAGTTGATATTGTTGTTGAATTAGTCAAAGCAAGTAAATACCAAAAATATTTTTCTGAAGTTAAGAAAGTTTCAGGATTTGTTAATATTGTTTTGAATAGAATCGAATTTGGGAAAGCAGTTATTAATGAATTTTCTAATAGTGAAGATTTTGGCAGAAACGATATTGGAGTAGGGAAGACCATCGTTATAGACTATTCTTCTCCAAATATTGCTAAGCCATTTTCTGTAGGACATTTGCGTTCAACAGTTATAGGACATTCATTAGGTAACATTTTTGAAAAATTAAATTATAAAGTTGTAAGGATCAACCATTTAGGTGATTTTGGGACTCAATTCGGCAAAATTATATATGCATATTTAAACTATGGCGATATTGAAAAAGTTAATAAAAATCCAATTGATGAATTAGTAAAACTATATGTTAAATTCCATAAATTAGCTAAAGAAGATTCTAGTATTGAGGAAAAAGCAAGAGAAATATTTAAAGAACTAGAACAAAAAAATCCAAAATATGTAAAATTATGGGAGCACTTTAGAGAAGTATCACTAAAACAATATATGAAGGTTTACGATATGCTAAACGTTAAGTTTGATTCATATGATGGTGAAGCTTTTTACAATGATAAAATGGATAAGATTGTTAAAGAACTCCATGATAAAGATTTACTTAAAAAAGATCAGGGAGCAATGATAGTTGATTTGGGAGATGAGTTTCCTCCAGCATTAATTCAAAAACGTGATGGGTCAACTCTATATATTACAAGAGATCTAGCAGCTTTGTTTTATCGAAAAAATACTTACGATTTTGATGAAGTATTATATGTAGTTGGAAATGAACAAAAGCTTCATTTTGCGCAGTTAAAAGAAGTAGTAAAAAAAATGGGGTATGACTACTATAAAGATATTCACCATATAAATTTTGGCTTAGTAATGCAAAACGGAAAAAAAATGTCTACTCGAGAAGGTAAAATCATTAAGTTAATTGATGTTTTGAATGAAGCAAGCAAGTTAAGTTTAGAATATATTAATGAAAAGAATCCTCAATTAGAAAATAAAGAGGAAATAGCAAAAAAAGTTGGTATTAGTGCGATAATTTTTAACGATCTAAAAAATTACCGCGCAAACGATATTGAATTCAATTTGAAAGATATGGTTAACTTTGTTGGACAAACTGGGCCATATTTACAATATACTTCTGTACGTATTTCATCGATTTTACATGATAATCAGATAGATGAAGATTCTATAGATTATAATTACTATACAAATGATTATAGTTATGAGTTAATTAAAACTATCGATGAGTATGAAGAAGTTTTGTTAAAAGCAAAAGCAGATTATTCCCCATCTGTTTTAGCAAAATATTTGCTTACATTAGCGAGTTATTTTAACAGTTATTACTCTCAAGAAAAAGTAATGGTTGAAGACCTTATTGAGAGAAATTCCAAACTATATCTAATTTCAATAGTAAGATATATATTAGATGATGGAATGAGATTATTGGGGATGCAGATTATTAAAAAAATGTAATTATTGTTTAGGAGGTAAACATATTGAAAAAGCTACATAAAAAGAACAAGCCTAAACGTGATATAGGTAAAAATCTAAAATTAATGGTTAAATGGATGGGTAAATATTCATTTTTACTTATTCCTGCAATTTTAATATTAGCTTTTGAATCATATTTACGAACTATAGTACCTTTATTTGGACAACATATCATAGATGTTGTTTTACCAAATAATCCAGATGTATCTAAATTACCCGCAATTCTTGGTGATTTAATTACTGGAGATAAAAACACACAGTTATTAATTGCTGGTGGGTTAATTATTCTTACTGCACTTGTAAGAAGCGTTTTTATTTTCTCAAGAAGAGCGATTAGTGGTGTTTTTGCAGAAAGAACTGCATACAATTTAAGAAATAATTTATATAAACATTTACAAGATGCAGATTACGATTTTCACTCCCACTCTGAAACTGGGGATATTATTCAGCGTTGTACAACAGATGTAGAAATGTATAAACGTTTTATATCGGAACAAGTAATCCAGGTAGGAAGATTAATCTTCTTAGTTGGTTTTTCTATTTGGCAGATGTCAAGATTAAATCTTAATATGATGTTTATTTCATTGATTATTGCTCCAATACTATTCATAACAGCAATTTTCTATTTTCGAAGAGTTGAAAAGATGTATCATTATATCGAGGATAACGAAGCAAAGATGACTAGTCATGTACAAGAAAATGTTAGTGGTGCTAGAGTTGTTAAAGCGTTTGCTAATGAAAGATATGAAATTGATAAATTTGATCGTCTTAGCAGAAAATTTACTGATTCAGATTATAAATTAGTTAAGCGTATGGCAATATTTTGGAGTTCAACGGATTTACTGTCATTTATCCAGTTTTTCTTAATTGCAGTAGTGGGAATTATTTATGCTTCAAACGGAACAATTACTCTAGGTATGTATACTGCATTTTTAGCTTACGCTGGTAATATCATTTGGCCGATGCGGCAATTAGGGCGCCTTGTTGGTGATTTTTCAAAGGCTATAGTATCTGTTTCACGTTTAGATAAGATTATATCTAATCCAGGCGAATACGTTGGTGAAGATGGAAAAATCAAACCAGAAATATTTGGAAACATTGAGTTTAAAGACGTTTCATTTAAGTTTTCTGATTCGAAAGAAGATCAAATAGTTGATATTAATTTTGATGTTAATAAAGGTGAAACTGTTGCAATAATTGGTAAAACAGGTTCTGGTAAGTCAACATTAATAAATTTATTAGTAAGGTTATTAGATTACCAAAAAGGTGAAATTTTAATTGATGGTAACGAAGTAAAAGATATTGAAAAACATCATCTAAGAAAAAATATAGGTTTTATTTTACAAGAGCCGTTCTTATTTTCGCGCTCAGTTGAAGATAATATAAAAATTGCAGCTAAAGATGTCACGGAAGAAAGAGTTAAAAGTGTTGCTGAAATTGCTAAGGTCCATGAAGATATCGTTAATTTTGAAAAAGGATATCAAACTTTAGTAGGTGAAAGAGGCGTAACACTATCAGGTGGACAAAAGCAAAGAGTTGCTATTGCTAGAATGTTAATTAATCCAAAACCTATATTGGTTTTTGATGATAGTTTATCAGCTGTAGATACAATTACCGATATGCAAATAAGAAATGCTTTAAAAGATGAGTGGAAAGACTCAACTGTTTTAATTATTACACACAGAATAACAACTGCTGCAGAAGCAGATAAAATTTTAGTTTTAGAAGACGGCAAAATTGTTGAATCTGGAACACATGAAGAATTAATCAGCCGTAAAGGTGCTTATAAAAATATTTGGGAAATTCAATCTAAGATTGATTTTCGCTTGAAGTAGAGGTGATAACATGAATGATCATTTACGAGACGAGGAACATTTCTCCTCTAAAAAAATTGATTGGGATGTTTGGAAAAAGATATTTAGCTTTCTAAAACCACTTAAAAAGTATATTATACTTGGTTTAATTGTAGTTACAGTTTTAGCTGCTGGAGATGTCTTATATCCTTATATTACAAAATTTGCAATTGATGATATTATTAGACCGAATCAAGACCTAATTGAAGCAGGAATTGATCCTGATTTATCTGGATTAAGGATATTAATTATTTTATTTGTGAGTTTTATGATTTTTCAATCGATAAGTATATATTTATTTATTATTGCTGCAGGTAAAATTCAAACTGAATTAGCGTTTAATATAAGAAAAAAAGCTTTTCATCATCTACAAGAACTTCCTTTTTCTTATTATGACAGAACTAGAGTTGGTTGGATTATGGCGAGAATGACGTCTGATTCACGAAATTTAAGTGAGATTTTATCCTGGGGTTTTATTGATTTAGCTTGGGGTCTATTATTAATGACAATATTAACAACTTTTATGTTTGTTATTAATTATGTTTTAGCTTTAACAGTTTTAATTATGGTACCATTTTTGGTTTTAGTATCGATATTTTTTAGGAAATATATATTAAAAGCTTATCGATCAATCAGAAAAGTTAATTCTAAGATAACCGGTGCCTATAACGAGGGTATAACTGGCGCGATAACAACTAAAACATTAGTTTTAGAAAACGAAAATTATCAAGAATTTGATGATTTAACTTCTGATATGAGATCACAATCAATCCATGCACATTTGTTACAAGGACTATATTTTCCATCGATGTTATTTTTAATCTCTATAGGAGTTGCTTTAGTTTATCTAGTTGGTGGTAATTTAGTTATTGACCCAAGCGTTGCTTTGGGAATTGGTACTTTATATTTATTTACAAATTATGTTTGGCAATTTTTTGAACCAGTTAATAATGTTGCTAATATTTATGCTAGATTTCAACAAGCTCAAGCATCTGCCGAAAGAATTGTTTCGTTGATGGAAACAGAATTGGATATCAAAGATTCTGAAGAAGTTATTGAAAAATATGGTACTTTGTTTGATTATAAAAAAGAAAATTTCGAAGAATTAAAAGGTGAAGTTGAATTTCGCCATGTTGATTTCAAATATAAAGTTGGTGAAACAGTTTTATCAGATTTTAATTTAAAAGTTAAAGCAGGTGAAACTATTGCTTTAGTTGGCCATACAGGTGCTGGGAAAACAACGATTATTAATCTTATAGCTAGGTTTTATGAACCAACTGGAGGAGAAATAATCATTGATGGTAAAGATTATCGTAAACGTAGCTTAGGTTGGTTACATTCTAATTTAGGGTATGTATTGCAAACGCCACATCTTTTTAGTGGGACCGTAATGGAAAATATTAGATATGGAAAATTAGATGCGACTGATGAAGAAGTTATTAATGCAGCTAAAGCTGTTGAAGCACATGAATTTATTATGAAATTTGAAAATGGCTACCAAACCGAATGTGGTGAAGGTGGTTCAAGATTATCGGTTGGACAAAAACAATTAGTTTCATTTGCTAGAGCAATTCTATCTGATCCAAAAATATTAATTCTTGACGAGGCAACTTCTTCAGTAGATACTGAAACTGAACAAATTATTCAAATAGCAATTAATAAATTACTTAAAGGAAGAACATCGTTTATAGTTGCTCATAGATTATCAACTATTGTGCAAAGTGATAGAATATTAGTATTAGAAAACGGAAAGGTAATTGAACAAGGCTCACATGATGCTTTGATTAGAGCAAAAGGATATTACTATAAATTATATACAAATCAATATTCAGAAGATATGTTGCATCCAAATAAGAACTAGCCTATAAGAATTTTATAGGCTTTCTTTTTAAGGGGGAAAAATGAAGATTTCAGGTTTTATAGATTCACATCTGCATATGCTGGGACTGGGATATTATTCATCTTTAGTTGACTTATCTCAATCGAAATCTATTAAAGATATTCAATCAATTTTAAAGAATAAATTAGCTGAAAAAATTATTATTGGAAAAGGTTGGAATCAAGATCAATTTATTGAAAAGAGAAATATCAATAAATCCGATTTAAATGAAGTGTCTAACGAAATTCCAATTGTTTTAACAAGAGCTTGTGGCCATGTAATGGTTGTAAATGATAGGATGTTAGAGCTCGCAAATATTGACGAAACAACTCCACAAGTATGTGGAGGTGATTTTTCATATTCTGATGGGATATTTAGGGAAAAAGCACTAATTTTAATAAAAGATAAACTAAATAGACCTACTAAAGAAGAAATTAAAAAATATTTCATTAAAGCGAATCAAATTTTAATTAAAAATGGTATTACTAGTGTAGCAAGTGATGATTTTTTAACGTTTGATATTCCTTTTCAAGAAATAATAAATATTATAGAAGAATTATATGATAATAATTTATTACAAGTAAGAATTACAGAACAGGTAAATTTACCTAAAACTAAATTTTTAGAATTTATCAAAAAGGGATTTGTTAATAAACGATTTAATAATAAATTTAAAATGGGACCTCTAAAAATACTAGCCGATGGATCTTTAGGAGCAAGGACAGCTTATTTAAGTGAACCATATTCTGATGATTTGAATAACTATGGTATAAATACATTTAGTGATGATGAACTTTATGAAATGGTTCATTTAGCTGATAAAAACCATATGGATGTAGCAATTCATACTATTGGTGATGAAGCTTCTCAACAAGCTATAGATGCAATCAAAAAATCTTTACAAATTACAAAAAGAGAAAACCACCATCATGCTTTAGTTCATGCGCAGTTAACTAGGAAAGATCAAATTTTAGAAATGAAGAAATATAATATCGGAGCAATTGTACAACCAATATTCATAAATACTGATATTAAAATAATTGATGGTAGATTAGGAAACCGAAAATCCAAAGTATATTTATTTAAAACTATGGATAAATTACTACCTTTAGGATTTAGTACAGATGCACCTGTAGAGCCGGTGAATCCATTTTATAACTTATATTCAGCATTAACTTATAAAAGCCTAAAATATCCTGAATACCCTAGTCTAAACCCTTCTCAATGCTTTACATTAAAAGAAGCGTTAAAAGCATATACTGGAAATAATTTGCAATTTGTTTATGAAAGAAAGAGTGATTTATCCGATTATATTATTATTGATAAAGATATTAATAAAACTGATATAAATAAATTAAAAGATATAAAAGTATTACAGACTTATATTGATGGGAAATTAGTCTATTCTCGAAACAAAAAAACACTTTGATATTTATAATAATTATTGTATAATATAGTTTGATGTGCCGGTATGGTGGAATTGGTAGACACGATGGATTCAAAATCCATTGCCATTAAAAGCGTGTCGGTTCGAGTCCGACTACCGGTACCATATAACAAGCATAGGTTTGATACGATTAGGTATCAAATCTTTTTTGTTGTAATAGTGCCGTTTTAAGTTGTGAAGGGTTCGAAGTCACCATTCATAGCGGTGCACATAATCTTGTATTTATAAGAAAATGAAATTATTTTTCCATCACTTTTTTTGAACGTGATATATAAGCGCTATAAAAAACCTAAAATAAGCATTACAATTTTGAATCGACACATTTTTACCTTTTTATAGGCCAAATATGTCGCTTGTAATTCATTATTAATTTGATTATAATATTAGTAGAAATAGTTTTTATGGCTACATACACTTTGTGAGAAATTGCGAGCATATTGGATTGTTCGCTTTTTTTATATTTTATAATATTGGGAGGTAAGAAGAGTGTTTAGAAAGATAGTGACAGTTTTACTATGCGGATTTATGGTTGCAGGTAGTGTCATACCACAAAACAATCAGGTAGTCTATGCTTTTGATAATTCGTATAATGAAAAAAGTGATTTAGAAGAGGCAGAAAACTACTACGAAAGTGAAAATATAGATCCAGCTTTAATTCCTGTTAGTGTTGAAGATACTACTATGAGAACAGAAACCGAGAAATATTTCAGAAAAATCGATGGAACATACGAGATGGCAATCTATGATGCAGCGGTCCATTATGATGATAATGGAGAATGGAAAGACATTGATAATCGTATGATATACAATACAAATGAAGATTTGTATGAAAACATGGCAAATAAATTCAAAATCAAATTTCCAAAAACAATCGACTATAATAAAAGCATTAAGCTTGATATGGGGGATTACTCAATTGACTGGAGTATGATGGGCATTAATTCATCTCCAATATTATACGAGGATTCAAATTTATCGCCTAAAAACATCAATGAATTGGTAAACATAAACTCATCTATAATATATGAGAATGTAATAACTAATGTGAATTTAGAGTATACGTTATCTGGCACGAATATAAAAGAGGACATTATCCTTAAAGCATATATTCAGGATTATTCTGTTGTCTTTGAATACAAACTGAAGAATTTAGAATTAGAAGAGAGTGAAGAAGGTAAAATAGAATTTATCAATAGCAACGGAGAAACAGTTTTTGAGTTTTCGGATTTGATAATGTATGATAACAATTTTAATGTTTCAAGTGATATCGAATATACAATTATTCAAACCGGTAATAAAACATACGAGATTTCAATAACGCCATCAGATGAATGGCTTCAAAATGCTGCTTATCCAGTGAAAATAGATCCATCTTTGATAAGCAAAACAACAAGCATGTCCATATATGATACATATGTTTCTGAGTCTCAACCGGATACAAATTTTTCTTCTAGCGAATTTATGTATATGAGTGATATTTTATCTACAGAAGAATGTAGAGGGTTATTGTATTTTTACATTCCTACAGCTATTATGGATAAAACGATTACTTATGCAAGATTAAGTTTTGCGAAAACAGAAGCCTTGGCAAATGGGGCACAAATCAATGCATATAAGAATACAGAGAATTTCACAAGCAGTGGAGCGACATGGAATAACAAACCTTCATATAATACAAGAGTGGTAGATTATTATACTGTAGATAGTGATACATTCTTCACATATGATATTACTCGCACCGTTAAGGAGTGGCAAGCTACAGGTAATACGAGAACAACCGGATTCACTTTCAAATTGGACGAAAACTACGGATCACTTAATGTAGTATGTCAAATGGGTGCTCCGGAAGGATATAGACCTGTAATTACTATAGGGTATGAAGAGCCATCTGGGTTAAAAGACTACTGGACATATACCTCTCAAGATTTCGGAATGATCGGAGAAGGATATATTAGTGATTACACAGGTAATTTGACTTGGGTTAGAAATGAATATTCACTTGACAATGAATTCATGAACATGACCCTTAGTTTTTATCATGACCATTATACAAGAAGTATAAATCTAGGTTATGGAGATGGCTGGAGAACAAATTATAATATTCAAATTATTGAAGATAGCACTACCGGACTCTATTATATGCAAAAACCAGATGGTGATAGAATTTTCTTTGTGAATGAATCGCATGAACTTGTTTATCCCGGCGTGTATGAATATACAGCTATTGCTGAAGATGGATCAAGAATGGAATTAAAATGGTATGTTGAATATGGTGAGACTGGAACATTCTTTGTTACAACCACATCAGATATCAATTACTATTTTGATTCAAATTCAAGGCTATCAAGTATCCGAAATATGAAAACATATCATGATTTATATGTTAATTATATTGATAGTACATCACAGAAAATTGACTATATTGAAGATGAAGCAGGAAATATCATTGATTTTACCTGGAACACAGGAAACACTCAACTAGTTCAAACTGAGTTGAAACTTCTTCAAGAAGATGGGCAAACTTATCTAGCGGTTGAAAAAAGAGATTACTTTTATGATTCTTACAACAATATTGACTACATAAAGTACAATTTCAATTATGGTACAGACCCACAATCTGATTGGGCTTATGAAACAACTGATACAATCAACAAACTAGAGTATAGTTTTGATAGTAGCAACCGACTTGTTTATGCATATGATTTGCGAGATAATTATAAAGTCACATATGGATATGATACATTAGATAGGATTAACTCAATTTTAGTGACAGATGAAGGGCTGCGAGTAGGATGCACTACAATTACTTATGAAACCTCTAGAACAACTTATTCAGATTATGAAGGAGACAGCATTTATTATACGTTCGATAATTATGGTCATACTATAAATGTAATAGATGATTACGGAAACAGTGCTTTTTATAGATATGCTGGTTTATTTACAAATCTTGATGATTATAAGCAACCAGATAACAGCTATGATTTTGCTGATTTACAACCGAATTACTATGTGAATCATTCTTTACTAGAGAGCTCAGATGTAATCAAACAACAACAGAATCCAATCAACAATCACGGGTTTGAAGAAGGGACAACCGGAACCGGATGGAGTTTATATCCTACTTCTGGATATATAACATTTACAGATGCTGAAGCGATGCTTGGTCAGAAATCAGCAGCGCTATATAGAACTTCATTTTCAGTATATGCTTATCAGTCAGTATATTTAAAGGCGGGAGAATATACAGTGCAAGGTTGGATTAAAAACTCTGGAGGTTCTCCTGGAGCGTACATTGACATCATTGGCGAAACTTCACAAGGAACTATGACAAAAATCTATGCTTCAGATGGTTGGGAGAAATATGAGTTAGAATTTACGCTTTCTGGTAATACGACTATAACTGTTAAATTAGTGAATGATAGCAATTATTCATACGCATATTTTGATAATATTCAGATTATTGAGGGATTTACTGAAGCTAGATATAATGTCGTTTTAAACAACTCGTTTGAAGAAGGCACAACATCATGGGCAACATATGGAGCATATGGTGTATCATTGTCAGAAACCGGCATTTATGAAGAGATTTTAGGACAAAAAGCAATTAGATGCTATGGTGATGGCGGAGCAACAGATTATTTCTCCCAAAGCATTTTGAACTATGTGACAGAAGGAGAAACCTATGTAATTGGCGCTTGGGGAAAAGCGAGCACAGTTCCGAATAAAACGAACTATTATGATTATGACGATAGATTTTTTGGTATAATAATTGAAATCGATATAGACCCAGAAGACGAGACACCGCCGTATTCAATGCAATATTATTTACCGTTCAACACTTCATACGATGGATGGCAGTATCAGATGATTACTTTTACAGTTCCCGCAGACATAACAGATATTGGAGTTGTTGGGATGTTCCGTGGTGAGGGTTATGCATATTTCGACAATATTCAGATCTATCACGACACACTTTATACAAAATATGATTATAATGGGACAAATGGTAATCTTGAGAAAATAACTGATCCCAACGGGTTGGAGACAGATATTGATTATGATAATGATAACCATGTTGTTTTTATTGAAGCTAACGATAAAGAATTAAATGTTGATAGAAATTCAACTTATTTAATCGAAGAAATTGAAAGTAATAATGTAAGGCTTACTTTTGAATATGATTCATCAACTAAACAATTAATTGCTACATATATTGGATATGATCAAAATGCATCAACTCAAGACAGATGGTTCAAGACATCAACAACGTATTCAACCGATGGACAATATGAGTATTCAGTGAAAGATGAATTTGGTAATATTACATATAGTAACACAGATATTGAAATAGGTCTTGTAACTAATGTGATTGATGCAATAGGAAACTCAAAAGAGTTCGAGTATAATGAGTTTGGAAATCTGGTTTCATCTATTGAATCAGAATATGGTGGCAATGATACCATTGTTGCAACATATGAATATGATAGCCAAGGCAAACTGGTGATTATTAATAGAGATGGATACTATTACGAATTAGTTTACAATAGTTTAGATCAGCTACTATTTGTTCGTATAAATGATGGTTACACATATGAAAACTTGATGGAATATGACTATTTGGAAGAAACTGTCGGATCGTACACATACTATACAAATTTATTAAAACGACAGACATATGGGAATGATGATTATATTGATTTTACGTACAATGATGAAGATAGAGTTCAAAGTGTTAGTTTCAATGGAGTTATTAGGTTAGAATACAATTATGATTCCAGTGGAAGACTGTCAATATTAAAAGATATATTCAATAGCAATATCTATTTTTATTCATATGACCTTGCAGGAAAACTCGATAAAATTACAGATAAAGACGGCAATATAATCAGTTACACTTATGACGGAGACGGAAATGTCAATGGTGTATCTTATGAAATTGGATCAGTGTCAAGAGGAGTTGAATATTATTACAATTCGACAACAGGAGAATATGATTATACACAGTATCAGGTAGGGTCAACAACAATCATCAAAGATTATGACTATGATTCTGATTCACTGAAACGTTTGGACAATATTGAATTATTGATTGGTTCCACTTCATTATCTCAAGTATTCTATTATGGAGATTCCTTTGTAGATCCTTCAATGGGTAATGCAACAAATAGAATGTATTTGATATATTACAAGAAAAACGGAGTTACGCAATATTACTATAAGTACTTCTATGATGCAAATCAAAATATTACTGGAATTCAAGTTAAAAATTCAAGCGGATTAATTATCGATGATTATGATTATTATTATGATGGATTCAATCTATTAGTAAGAGAAAATATCAGTTTGGATTCTAGCTCATATCAAAGAACATTTGTTTATAATTATGATGATCAAGGTAATATTGTTTCAATATATGAATATGCATATACGACAGCAACCACAATAACATCACAACCACTTAAGTTTAGTATATATGAATATGGAAACGATTGGGGAGATCAGCTTACAAGAATGCGTGTGTATGAGAATTTTGTATTAGTGGAGGACAACTCATACACGTATGATGATAGTGGGAATCCTTTGTCCAAAATTGACTCTGTTGGTGGAGCGAGCGTAGAATATACATGGGACGGAAGACAGCTAACGGGATATTATACCCCTCAGTCCTATACAACATACTCTTATAATAATGAAGGGGTACGAGTATCAAAATATGCAGATGGAGTATTAACTACTTATATTTTGGACGGTGATAAGATTGTTGTAGAGTATAGAGGAAACGATACCATTTATTATACATATGATCATGATGGGACTCTCCTGAGTATGAATTATAATGGAGTTGAGTATTTTTATATCACTAATATGCAGGGCGATGTTATTGAATTAGTTGATATAAGCGGTAATAATGTGGTAAAATACAAATACGATGCTTGGGGTAATATTATATATCAAACTCCAAATCAAACAATCGGAGATATTAACCCATTTAGATATCGTAGTTATTATTTCGATGAAGATACAGGGCTATATTATTTACAATCAAGATATTATGATCCTGAAATTGGTCGATTTCTAAGTGCGGATGGTTTTTTTGGTTCAGTAGGTGATGTGCTGAGTCACAATGCGTATGCATACTGCGAAAATAATCCAGTAATGTATGTTGATCCTGAAGGAGAATTCCTTTTGCATATTCTTGTTTTTGCTGTTGTTGTATTATTCTTAGGAACCACGATAGCATTAACTCCACCCGAAAGAAAGTCGGGTGAAAACATATCGATAACATATTATGCATCACCTGACCCATATGCATTTGGATTTGAATTTTTAGGCGAGGGAGTTAATGGGCAGTATGTTCAGGATGGTACAACGCGCGATTTATATGGTGTATGCAATCAATTTGATGCGGTTAATGTTCAAAAAGGTCTATTGGGAACAAATATAAGTACTTCTAATGGCGAAACTTCTGTTAGCCACTCTTTCTCCGTTTTCTATATATCCTATGATCCGTATAATCTACTAGATGTTAGTTCTTGGGGTGGGGGAATTTCACTAGGTTTTTCAGGAGGGACACCGGGGGTAGGATCTGGTGGAGCTTCTTTGGATGTAGATGTAATAGGAATAATAATGGACTTCTTAGGAGTTGGCAGTGATGACTAAAAATAATACTAGTGACGATATAATTAAGAGATACAAAAAAAGTATAATTTTTGATTCGTTTATTTGTATGTTTCCAGAAATTATTTTTGGAATTCTTTTTCCTTATCTTAAAAATGTGTTTCATAATAGTATCCTTCTTGTGTTTTTTCTGATTGGCACTATATCTATTGTTATTTACTTATTCTTAGACATAGTTTTTCTTGGGAGAAGCCCAGGAATGAGATTATATAAGCTAGCAATATACAAAAAAGAACAAAACAAGAAAGTGGAATTATTTAAATATATTCATAGGCGGTTTTTAGAACTAACTATTCATTCTTTTTTTACAAAGTCATTTGATAGTAAATGTAATTATATTGACAAGATTACAAATACATATATTGATTGTAACTTTTAATTTATTAGAAATACATTATTAGATTAGTATAGATTATGAACAGCATATAATCAATTATAAATACATAACCAAATAGGGTTCTAGTTGCGATATGCCTAGAATCCTATCTAGGAATAACCTTAAAGATATGTGAAAGATGTTACTTGTATACATTGAACCTATGTTATACCATGTATGAGGGAACATATTATATATTTACATTACAAAGGTGTATGTGGCAAAACTGATTTGTAATATGATAGAAATACAGCGATTTAACTCGTAATTGAGTTGAGTCGCTTTTTTGTTTGATAGGAAATTGTATTTAGAAAATCGAGTAGCGATATAAATAGAAAAAGCCTACAAGTGTAGGCGAAGTATATGAAATTAATATGTTATTTCTTTATACGATTATAAACATCTAAAGGAACTACATCACCTGTATTACATTTAGGACAATATGAAACAGGGTAATCACTCATAAAAGAATCCCAACATTCACTGACAATATCATAATCAATTTCTTCTTGGAAA
>JAIPGD010000018.1 GCA_021736305.1 Candidatus Izemoplasma sp. | reverse complement strand
ATTGTTATTTTATAAACTATAAAACCAGGAAAAACTCCCTGGTTTTATTCTTATAATTGAATAATTAAATCCAATGTTATATTAGTCTGTGTCAAACTTTAATAATTTTGCATTTATTGCAACAATTACAGTACTAAAAGACATTAGTATTGCTCCTACTGCAGGAGAAATCATTATGCCATAAGCATAAAGAACACCTGCTGCTAGTGGAATTGCGATAATGTTATAGGCAGATGCCCAAATAAGGTTTTGAACCATTTTGTTATAAGTTTTTCTACCAAAATCTGCTAAACGAACAACATCTTTTGGATTATTGCTTGCTAAGATAATATCTGCTGTTTCAGCGGCAACATCGGTTCCTGAACCAATTGCAATTCCTATATCTGCAGTTGCTAGTGATGGAGCATCATTAACACCATCGCCAACCATTGCAATGAAATTGTAGTTTTTCTTTAATTCTTTTAATTTTTCTTGTTTTTCATCAGGCATAACTTCTGCAAAATAGCCATCTAATCCTAAATAATCAGATACTTCCTTAGCAGTTTTTTCATTGTCACCTGTTAACATATAACATTTTATTCCCTTATCTTGAAGGGCTTTTATTGTAGCTTTTGAGTCATCGCGAACTTTGTCATAAAGACCAATCATACCAATTACTTCATCATTTTTAATTACATATACTGGAGTTGAAAACTCATGATCTTCATCAGTTTCAAGCTGTGTCAATTTGTTTTTCTTGATATAATCTTGGCTGACTATTTTTATAAGTTGATTCTTTACTTTTCCTTTTACTCCTTCACCTTTCATTGCTTCAAAATCAGTTACTTCATCTAGTGAGATGTCTTTGTTTTTAGCTTCTTTTAAAATACCTCGCGCTAGAGAATGTTCTGAAGGTTGTTCGATGCTTGCTGCAAAATATAACACATCATTTTCTTTTATATCATCATTAGCAGTTTCAATAAAATGTACTTTAAATTCACCTTCTGTTAAGGTACCGGTTTTATCAAAAACCATAATATCAATATTTCTAGAATTTTCAAATGCAGTGCGATTTCTAATTAAAAGTCCGTTTTTAGCTGATAACGTCATTGAATTTGCGACAACTAATGGGATTGCTAAACCTAAAGCGTGTGGACAAGTAATTACCATTACCGTTGCCATTCGAGTAATCGCAAATGCTAAATCATTAGAAATAATATACCATACTATAAATGTAATTACACCAACACTAATAGCAATAATAGTTAAATAGAATGCAGCTTTGTCTGCTAGATTTTGGGTTTTCGATTTACTTTCTTGTGCTTCTTCAACTAATTTAATAACTTTAGAAAGATAATTATCACCTTTTAAGTGAGAAGTTTTTATATCAATTGTACCATCTTCATTAATTGATCCAGCAATAACTTCGTCATCCTTTGTTTTTTTTACCGGTTTTGATTCACCAGTAATGACAGATTCGTTAATGTCCGTTTTTCCTTTAACAATGATTCCATCAACTGGTATTTTTTCTCCCGGCTTTACCCTGATGATATCACCTTTTTTGAGATCATCTACTGATACATCTGTTTCTTTATCATTTTCTATTTTATGTGCTTCATTAGGAATTAATTTGGATAGTTCATCAAGAGCACTAGAAGCACTTAATACTGAACGCATCTCAATATAGTGACCTAATAACATAACAACAATTAATGTCGCTAGTTCCCAGAAAAAACCTTCACCTTCTAAACCAAATACTGTTGCACTACTAAATAAATACGCAACAGTGATTGCTAGAGCAATCAAAGTCATCATACCAGGGTTTTTATTTTTAATTTCATCGATAGCGCCTTTTAAAAATGGCCATCCTCCATAAAAGAATATAACTGATGCGAGTACAAAGAGCAATTCTCCCCTTAATGGAAACTCAAGAGTAAATCCAACCCATCTTTGGATAGTTAACGATAGAATTAAAATAGGAATTGTTAAAATTAAGCTAACAATAAAGCGTTTCTTAAACATTTCTATCATATGTTGATGGTGTTCTTTGTGGTTCATATTCTTCACTTCCTTTGATTATATTATATCAAGATAAGTTTATATAGTAAAAAAATCTATAAAAAAATCAGGGACTATTATCTCCCTGATTTGTTTTTTTTATTTTCATAATCGTTTCTATTGAATATTTTATATAAACAATTTTTTTCTTTTTTAGCTTGATACATTGCAAAATCAGCAAAATCAATCAATTGATGGATATCGTTGGTATCGTGATTATAGACGGAAATGCCGATGGATAATTTAAGCGGTAAGTCTAAATCTTTGATTTTAATATTATGAATTACTGTATCTCTAAAAACTTCTATAAAACTGTCTATATTTTCTTTAGAATAATCTTCAATGTTAGGTATAAAAATACCGAATTCATCTCCGGCTATTCTCATTTTAACAGAATTTTCAAAGGATAGTTTTTTGATTCTATTTGCAAATTCAATTAAATACTTATCACCGACATTATGGCCATAAGTATCATTGATAGATTTAAAGTCATCAATATCTATAAACCAAAATAAAGCGAAGTTATTTGTGCTGTTTTTTAAAGCTAAGGCGATTTCATCTCGATATTGGTATCTACTGACTAAATTAGTTAGAGGATCTGAGACTAATCGGTCATTTAAAATTGAATTTAATTTGCTTAATTTTTGATTTAGTTTCTCTGTTTCTCTTGTTTTATTGACAATTTGATTATTTAGTTTTTGGATGCTGTTATATATAAATTGATTATCATCTCTATCGATTTCATTATTAATACTATAGTGATGAGAAAATACAGATAAAATATTAATGATTAATGTTTTATGACTTTTATCTAAGTCTAAATCAGTAGCGTAAAATAAGTAATGACTTCCTAAAGGCTGCAAAATAATTTTAAATGATTGGTTGTTAATCTTTACATTAATAAAGGAATGAGTTTTTTTCTTTTTAGTTAAAATATTTTTTATATTTTCACTATCATCAGCACTTAGAAAAGTGTAAATACTTCTTGGATTCTCATATTCTAAATTGCAGTTTAAAAAATAAGCATAATCAATCACACCTAACTCGCTTATTCTTAGTAATAAATCAGCCATGTTTAAACACCTTTTCTGACCAAACTAATAATTCTTTTGCATTGTCGGTAGAAATGTCAACTTTCCACTTCTTCCAAACTTGATTTGTCATTTTAAAAGCTCTGCCTCCAACAGCTATTTTAGTTTTCTTATCTAATTTATTTAGTTCTTCAACTATCGCTTTGCATTCACTTAAATGTTGAGGCATAGTTACAGAAAGAATTATTAAGTCGGGGTTTGTATTTTCGACTTTATTTAATATCGCTTTTCTAGGTAAACCTGCACCTAAATAGATACTGTCCCATCCGTTATATTCAAATAAATCAGAAATCATTCTTGCTCCCATTTCATGCAACTCACTTCCAACACTACAAGCAACTAGTTTAAAGCCATTTTTAGTTGTAGAGAATATCTTTTGATAGAATTGAGAAAGAACCATTTGAGTGATGGATGTCATATAATGTTCTTGATCCACTGAAATAATATTTTTTTGCCATCTCTCACCAATTTCGGTCATTACTTTTTGAAGAATATTTACATAGATATCTTCTAAAGGAATTTTTGTTTTTTCGATTTCAAGAATGTAATCAATTGCTTTTGATGGTTTTTCTTCAAGTAAGTAATTTAAGTATGTTTCACGAATATAACCATATTCGCCCTTATTAAAATCAGATAATTTATTTTCTATTTTATATGTTTTAGTGATTTCGATTGCATTAGATAATAAATGATGGATAACCTTAAATTCTTCATCAGATAATACCTTTTTTAATTCTTGACTTAGAAGTTCATAATGTAAAATCATATGTTCTTTAATTCTCTCTTTAGATAAATCAGGCATTAAATACATCATTAATTCATATAACCATTTTGCATATTCTAAAAATAAATTTTCTTCCTCTAAATTATAACTTACTTCCAAAAAGCTAAGATTATATAGGATATCTTCATACATTTTTTTCTTTCGATAATCATCGTATTCTTCTTCGAGCTTTTTATCCTTAATAAAATGTTGATTATAAACATTATTCGCTACTTTATTAAAAGTAGAAGAGAGATTATTGTTTAATAGTCCCATACTTTACCTCCAAAGATATACTTTCTTAATTTATTATATCATAACTAAAATTATATAAATAATATTGTTAAAAGCTTTAAATTTATTATTATGACATAAACAAAAAATATATGTATATAATTGTTTACAAAGCTACCTTAATTTTGTTATACTAATTGTAGTTTTTGCACGAAGGAGTTGCGACAATGAAAAAAAGATTCACTTTAGCACCGATATTTACTGATAATATGATTTTTCAAGCAAATAAACCGATAAAAATCTATGGTAAATGTAAAAAAAATTCTGAGATAAAAGTTAATTTTTTAGATCAAGAAAAAATGATTAAAACTGATACTACTAGTTTTCTTATTGAATTAGAGCCAGAAGACTATCGAAATAAAGCTTTTTCTTTTTCTGTTTCTTCTAAAAAATATAGTGTAACAATATATAATGTGTTAATTGGCGATGTGTTTTTGTTTTTAGGTGGAGGAAATGTAAAACAAACTTTGCATGAAAGCTCAAATATTGAAGATTATAAAAATCAAGAAATGCGGATTATGGATTTAACTAATTCTGATAGATGGTTGATTTCAAGTCGAGATAATTTTTCTGATATTAGTTCAATTGCTTATCTTTTTGTTAAATTTTTACATAAAAAACTTAAAAAGCCTGTTGGAATTGTTACATATAGTCATTTAAATGAAAATATATTTACATGGTCTGATAAAGCATCTATTTTGAATAATAAAGAAATGTATAATTATTTGAATATTTTGGCTAGTAAGAAAGAGTATTTTTTAGCGAATGATTTTAAATATTTGCAAAAGAATTTATTTAATTTTGGTTTTAAAGCAATAAACTTCTATCAAGGAGAAAATGATTTTCTTCATTATCATTTTTACGAAGTTGCTTTTCGCTTGTTAATCAAAGCGTATCGCTTAGAGTTTAAGGATCGTTTATTACCGTTTAATGTTATTCAAATCTCAAGCCTTGAGGATAATTCAAATTATATAGCAGCAAGTGAAATAAGAATTGCTCAAAGCAATTTATATTCTGAAAAAAATCAAGTAAACGTTATTTCTGTAGTTGATATTAACAAGCATAATATTATTAGTAAGAATAAAACTGTTTTAGCAAAAAGACTGTCAGATTTAGTGTTAGAAAAGCAATATGAAATAGGTAAAAACAATTTATGTCCACAGGTATTTTCTTATAAAAAAACAGCTAATAAAGTTTATATTTATATAAACAATAATTATTTAAACCTTATATCAAGATCAGGACAAAACTTAGGGTTCATTTATTCAGAAAACAAAGTTGATTATTTACCGGTTAAAAATATTGAAATAAATAGTAATCAAATAACTATTGAAATTAATCAAGGTATTAAAGAAATAAGATATGCTTATGAGAACAATCCTAAGTGTGATATTTATTCTAGTAATGGATTGCCTTTACTCCCATTTAGCTTAAACATTCACTAAAGCAAGTATGAAAACTTGCTTTTTTAATTGAAAAACTAATGTATAATAATAGTGGTGATTGTTATGAAAGAAATACATATTAGTATTAAAGAATTAGTAGAATTTATTTATGGTTCTGGAAGTATTACAAATTTAAAAGATTTAAAAAAACGTGGAAATGAAGGTACATTAATCCATGGCTTTTGGCAAGGGAAATATACTCCAGAAGATAAAAAAGAAGTAGTTGTAAATGATGATTATCAAACAGAAGATTTTAAAATTAATTTAAGTGGTAGAATTGATGGCGTTTTATATAGAGAAGATAAATATATAATTGAAGAAATAAAATCAACAAAAATTGATTTAGATAACATAGAAGATATAACTACACCAAGTCATTTAGCACAAGCGAAAATCTATGCCTATATATTTATGAAAAATAATGATTTAGAAGGTATTGATATATGGTTGACATATATTCATGTATTATCAAAAGAAGTTAAACAGTTTAAAGATTTTTATCGCAAAGAGCAATTAGAAGCTTTCTTTGTTAAATCAATTGATTTGTTTCTTGATTGGCAATCAAAAATTGTTTCTCATGAAGAAAATAGATTATTATCAATTGAAGGTTTGACCTTTCCTTTTAAAGAATACAGATTTAATCAACGAAGAATGATGGCAGTAATATACCGTAATATTATTGCTCAAGACAACGCTTATTTAGAAGCTCCAACAGGTCTTGGAAAAACTGTCGCAGCAATCTTTTCGGGATTAAAAGCAATTCATCATCCACGACAAAAGATATTTTATTTAACAGCTAAAAATGATGGGAAACGAACTGCTTTAGAGACGATATATTTATTAGAAAAAGAAGGTTTAAAAGCGAAAACGGTTGAAATAACCGCTAAGGATAATATTTGTTTTTTAGAAAAAAGAGATTGTGACCCTAAAGTATGCCCATTTGCAAATGGATATTATTCACGCGTGTTTAAAACTATTGAAGATGTATTTATTAATGAGTCAGTTTTTTCAAGAAACATAATCGAAAAATACGCTAGAAAACATGAGGTATGCCCTTTCGAATTAAGCTTAGATTTATCAAACTTTTCTGATATTATTATCTGTGATTATAATTATGTTTTTGATCCATTAGTTCATTTAGTTAGGTATTTTGAAGATAATATGTATCAACCGATAGTTTTAGTAGATGAAGCACATAATCTTGTTTCAAGATCAAGGGATATGTATTCAGCTGAAATTACTAAAAGTAGTTTTGTTGATTTCTTAGAAATAGCTAAGTACTTTAAACCAAATCCTAGTTATCAAATTAAAAAAATAATTAAGATCTTTGAGGAAGTGGAAACAGAATTAGAAAAGGTAAATTTTAAACGAAAATACGAAGTAGATGAAAATCTAATTGAAAGATTAAAGACATTAATTATTAAATTAGATGATATCTTAAGTAATGACGAGATAAAGTTTGAGAAATCTGAAATTCAAGATATCTATTTTGAGATAAATCGTTTTTTAAAAATAGCTGAGTTTTATAATGAAGAATTTGTTTGCTTAATTGAAAAAGATAAAACTGAATATCGTATTTCAATTAAATGTTTAAATGCTTCTGGTTTTATTAATCAAGTTATTGAAGATTATATTGAAAGTATTGTGTTTTTTAGTGCTACTTTAAAACCAATTGATTATTATAAAAACTTATTAACAGATAATAATGGTGAATTTATTTCGTTAGGATCAGGATTTAAACAAACAAATTTATTGGTGTTAGCTGTAGACGATGTCTCAACAAGATATAATGATAGAGAAGCTTCAATACCAAGGATTATTGAGACAATTTCAGCAATGATAAAAGCAAAACAAGGAAATTATATCGTCTATTTCCCAAGTTATCGTTATATGAAAAGAGTTCAAACGATTGCTTTGGAAACAATTGAAAATGTTAACTTCATAACACAAACAAGAGCTATGAGTACAGATGAGAGAAATTCAACTATGGATTTATTTAATAATCCTGAAGCTAAAACCCAAGTTTTTATGTTTGTTATGGGTGGGATATTTGGTGAATCAATTGATTTGGTTGGTGAGCTTTTAAGTGGCGTATTAATTGTTGGGGTTGGATTACCAGCTCTAAGTAATTATAATAATGTGTTAAAAGCACATTATGACTTAAGTTTTAACAATGGATTTGATTATGCTTACACATATCCTGGTTTAAATAAAGTTATTCAAGCAGTTGGAAGAGTTATACGAACTGAAGAAGACAGGGGAATAGCAATTTTATTGGATGATCGTTTTACTATGAGGAAATATTTGCGTTTGTACCCTAATGCATGGAGTCATTTAGCTGTTTGTAATGAACCAAACGATATTTATGAAATGACAAAAAGTTTTTGGGAAAGTGATTAACATATTATATATAAGGTAGAAAAACCGGCGATTTTTAATAAAAATCTAAGGTTTTTTTATTGTTTATTGAAAAAAAGCCAATATCGGGAAAAAAATCCTTGCATTTGAAATCTAAATTTGGTATTATATTAAAGCCTATGCGAATAGGAAGGCAGAGATTTGTGAGGTTGCTGACACACACGTAAGCGTTGTAGTGGGAGGTCAGGGAATTCACGAGGAGCCAGTATGTAAGCTAAATTATATGCGAAGGAGGAGCTAAATTGGCTAATCAAGTAATTAGAATAAGATTAAAATCTTATGATCACAGATTGTTAGATCAATCATCAAAAAGAATCGTTGAAACAGCGAAAAAAACAGGGGCAAAGGTAAGTGGACCAATTCCATTACCTACTGAAAGAGAAATTTTTACAGTTTTACGTAGTCCTCATGTTAATAAGGATTCACGTGAGCAATTTGAAAGAAGAACTCATAAAAGATTAATTGATATCATTAATCCTACGCCAAAAACTATTGATTCTTTAATGCACTTAGATTTACCGTCTGGTGTAGATATCGTTTTAAAATAAAATAAATTAGGAGGTGTACTCATGGCAAGAAAAGGTATCTTAGGAAGAAAAGAAGGAATGACTCAAATATTTGATGAAGCTGGAAATATGATTCCTGTTACAGTAATTTCGGCGGAGCCGAATGTTGTATTACAAAAGAAAACAGTTGAAACTGACGGATATGAAGCAGTTCAATTAGGTTTTATGAACAAGAAAGCAAATTTAGTAAATAAACCATTAACTGGTCACTTTGCTAAAACAAAAACAGCACCTAAGCGCTACATAAAGGAAATGCGTCTTTCAGGAATGAAAGAGTATGAACCTGGCCAAGAGGTAAAAATAGATATATTTACCGCTGGTGATTTTGTAGACGTTACAGGAACTTCAAAAGGGAAAGGTTTTCAAGGTGTGATTAAGCGTCACAATCAACATAGAGGACCTATGACTCATGGTTCTAAATATCATCGCGGTGTTGGATCAATGGGTGTAATTTCACCTAACCATATTAGAAAAGGGAAAAACATGCCTGGTAGAATGGGACATGAAACCGTAACAATTCAAAATTTAGAAGTTGTACGCGTTGACACAGAAAAAAATATCATTCTAATCAAAGGCAATGTACCTGGACCTAACAAAACATTAATTCAAATAAGAACATCAATTAAAAAACAATAATCTTTGGAAGGAGGAAAAGCTATGCCTAAATTAGCAATGTTAAACCAAAACGGTGAATCAGTTAAAAAGGTTAATTTGAAAGACGAAATATTTAGTGTTGAAGAAAACAACCAAGTCATCTATGACGTTGTTAAACAACAAAGAGCTGCTATGCGCCAAGGAACTGCAATGACAAAAAATAGATCAGCAGTTAGAGGCGGGGGAAGAAAACCGTATCGTCAAAAAGGTACCGGTAATGCTCGTCAAGGAACAATTCGTGCACCACAATATGTAGGCGGAGGAGTTGTCTTCGGACCAAGCCCAAGAAATTATAAATATAAAATTAATAAGAAAATACGTCGCTTAGCTTTAAAAATAGCATTATCTGAAAAGTTAAGAGAGAAGAAACTAATTCTTATTGATGAAATCTCTTTGGAATCAAGAAAAACTAAAGAGATGACAAAAATTTTACAAAATTTAAAAGCAGAAGGAAAAGTAATGGTAATATTAGGTGGTATTTCAGATTTAGTAATGACTGCTTCTAGAAATATACCAAATGTTGATATAGAATTATACAATCATATAAGTGTTTATGATGTACTAAATGCAAATCAAATCATCATTACAAAAGAAGCTTTAGAGAAGATTGAGGAGGTTTTAAGTTAATATGAAAAATTATGAGATTATTAAACGCCCAATCGTAACTGAAAAATCAACTAAGTTATCTGAAGAAGGAAAATACACTTTTGAAGTTGATAGAAAAGCAAACAAAATACAAATCAAAGAAGCTATTGAAGCAATCTTTGATGTGAAAGTTAAAAAAGTAAATGTCATCAATGGTAAACCAAAAGCAAAAAGAGTTGGTCAATATCAAGGATTCAAATCGGCTATTTCTAAGGCAATTGTGACTTTAGAAGAAGGTCACAAAATTGACATTTATACAGCGTAAATAGGAGGAAAAAATAATGGCTATTATAAAGTTTAAACCACAAACGAATGGTACGCGCCATATGACAAAGCGCGATTATGCAGAAATAACCACTTCAAAGCCAGAGAAGTCCTTGTTAACTACTGTTAAGAAAAACGGTGGAAGAAACAATCAAGGTAAAATTACAGTTCGCCACCAAGCCGGAGGAGCAAAACGTAAATACAGAATAATTGATTTTAAAAGAAATAAAGATGGAATCGTTGGAATCGTTGCAAGTATTGAATATGATCCAAATAGAACAGCTAATATTGCTTTAATTAATTATACTGATGGAGAAAAACGTTACATCATAGCGCCAAAAGGTTTAGAAGTAGGAATGAAAGTTGAATCAGGTAAAGATGCAGATATCGTGATTGGTAATGCAAAAGAACTTAAAGACATTCCTGTTGGTACAGTAATTCATAACGTTGAACTACATCCTGGTAAAGGCGGTCAAATGATTAGAGCAGCTGGAACAAGCGCTCAAATTCAAGCCCGTGAAGAAAAATATGTATTGTTAAAATTAAAATCTGGTGAAGTTAGAAGAGTCTTAGGTATTTGCCGAGCAACGATTGGTGAAGTTGGAAATGAAAACAATTCATTAATTAGCATTGGTAAAGCTGGTAGAAAAAGACATATGGGAGTTAAACCTACAGTTAGAGGTTCAGTTATGAATCCTAACGATCACCCACATGGTGGGGGAGAAGGTAAACAACCTATTGGTCATCCATCGCCACTTACTCCTTGGGGTAAAAAAGCACTTGGTAAAATTACCAGAAAAAATAAAAAAACTAGCAATAAACACATTGTTAGAAGAAGAAATAAATAAGGAAGGAGGAACTCAAGTATGTCACGTTCAATTAAAAAAGGTCCATTTTGTGATGATCACTTAATGAAGAAAGTAGAAAACGCTAAAAAAACTAATTCAAAGAAAGTAATTCAAACATGGTCGAGACGTTCAACAATTTTTCCACAATTTGTTGGCTTAACTATTGGAATTCATAACGGGAAAGAACATGTTCCTGTATATATAACTGAAGACATGGTTGGTCATAAATTAGGAGAGTTCGCTCCGACTAGAACATATCGCGGTCACACCGAGAAGAAGGCAGTTAGAGGAGGTACTAAAGAATAATGGAAACAACTCAAATAACTGAAGCAAAAGCAGTTGTAAGATCTGTAAGAATAGCTCCTCGTAAAGTAAAATTAGTTATCGATTTAATCAGAGGTAAAAACGTAGGTGATGCTTACGCTTTACTAAGAAACACACCAAAACGTTCATCAATTGTTGTTGGTAAACTTCTTAAATCTGCGGTAGCTAATGCAGAACATAACTATCAACTTGATCAAGATAAATTATTTATTAAAGAAATTTATGTTGGTGAAGCTAAAACACTTAAGAGAATGCAACCACATGCACAAGGTCGCGCATTTCAAATCTTAAAGAGAACCAGTCACATTTACATTACTGTGGCAGAGAGAGAGTAAGGAGGAATTTTATGGGACAAAAAGTAAATCCAGTTGGACAACGTATTGGAATCATTCATGATTGGGAATCAAGATGGTACGCTGAAAAAAATGATGTTGCTGATCTATTACACGAAGACATTAAAATTCGCGACTTAATCAATGATTTGTATAAGAATGCAAGTGTTTCTAAAGTTGAAATAGAAAGAAGTAAAAAGCGAGTTATTATTACAGTACATACTGCTAAACCAGGGATGGTTATTGGTAGAAATGCTGAAACCAAAAAAGCTGTTGTAGAAAAACTACAAAAGCTTACTAATAAAACAGTTTATTTAAACGTAGTAGAAATTAAACGTCCAGAAATCGATGCTAAATTGGTTGCAGAAAATATTGCAAAGCAATTGGAAAATAGAGCATCATTTAGAAGAGTGCAAAAAGTTGCAATCCAAAGAGCTCTAAAAGCTGGAGCTAAAGGATGTAAAACATTAATTTCAGGTCGTCTAGGCGGCGCTGAAATGGCACGAAGCGAAGGATATAATGAAGGTAATGTACCTTTACATACTTTAAGAGCTGATATTGACTATGCATTAGCGGAAGCTAATACAACTTATGGAAAAGTTGGCGTAAAAGTATGGATTTATAAAGGCGAAATACTTCCTACTAAAAAAAGGGGGGCTAAGTAAAAATGTTAATGCCTAAAAGAACTAAATATCGTCGTCCCCATCGAGTGAGTTATGAAGGTTTCGCTAAAGGCGGAACAGAAATCACTTTTGGAGAATACGGGCTTAAAGCTTTAGATGGAGCTTGGATTACTTCAAGACAAATCGAAGCTAGCCGTATCGCGATGACAAGATATATGAAACGTGCTGGAAAAGTATGGATTAAAATTTTCCCGCATCTAGCAAAAACAAAAAAACCTTTAGAGGTACGTATGGGATCTGGTAAAGGTGCACCAGAAGAATGGGTAGCTGTAGTAAAAAAAGGTGCAATAATGTTTGAAGTTGCAGGGATTTCAGAAGAACTTGCAAAAGAAGCGTTAAGACTTGCTGCACACAAACTACCGATTCGTACTAAGTTTGTTAAAAAAGAAAGTGGTGATTCTAAATGATTTATGCAAAAGAAATCCGTGAGTGGGACACCGCAAAAATCTTAGAAGAAATTGATACATTAAAAAAGGAAATGTTTGACCTTCGCTTTAAGCAAGCGACTGGTCAACTAGAAGATACTGCACGCTTATCAATAATTAGAAAAACAATCGCACGCATGAAAACAGTACTTACTGAAAGAGAAAGAAGTTAAGGGGGAGAATAATTATGGAAAAAAATATTAAATTTTTTACTGGAACAGTTGTTTCAGATGCAAATGACAAAACAATTACTGTTTTAGTAACAACTTATAAAAAACATCCATTATATGGAAAACGAGTTATCTCTTCTAAAAAATTCAGAGCTCACGATGAGAAAAACGATGCAAAAAACGGTGATGTAGTAAAAATTACAGAATGTAGACCTTTATCAGCTACTAAACGATTCCGTTTAGTCGAAATAGTTGAAAAAAGTAAAACTATTTAGGTTGGGGGAATAAATTATGTTACAACAAGAGTCAAGACTAAAAATAGCTGATAATTCAGGTGCAAGAACCATTCAAGTAATTAAAGTAATTGGTGGTACTAGCCGTAGATACGCAGGTATCGGAGATGTTATCGTAGCAACTGTAAAAACAGCGATTCCAGGTGGAATGGTTAAGAAAAGTGAGATTGTTAGAGCGGTAATCGTTAGAACGAAAAAACCATTAAAACGTGCAGATGGTTCATTTATCAAATTCGATGATAATGCAGCAGTTATATTAAAAGAAGACGGCAACATGAGAGGAACCAGAATTTTTGGTCCCGTTGCAAGAGAGTTAAGAGATGCTAATTACACTAAAATAGTTTCTTTAGCTCCGGAAGTATTATAGGAGGCCATTTATGAAATTAAAAAAAGGTGATAAAGTAGTTATAATCTCTGGCGCAGACAAAGGAAAAGAAGGCACAATTCTTAAAGTATTAAAGAAATCGAATCGTGTCGTTTTAGAAGGCGAAGGTTTAACTAAGATTAAGAAACATCTTAAACCATCTCAAGTAAATCCTGATGGTGGGATTATCGAAATTGAAAAACCTATTAACGCTTCTAATGTTATGTTAATTGATCCAAAAGAAAAAACAAGAACAAGAATCGGTTATAAAACAGTAACTGAAACAGATAAAAAAGAAGAAATTACAAAAAAAGTTAGATATGCAAAAAAATCTGGCAAAGAATTGAAATGATGAGGGGAGAAAATAATGAATAGATTACAAGAGAAATATCGTAAAGAAATCACACCAAATCTTATGGAAAAATTCAATTATTCTTCCATCATGGAAACGCCAAATGTCAGCAAAATAGTTATTAATATAGGTGCTGGAGATGCGGTTCAAAATCCAAAAGTATTAGATAATGCTGTTAGTGAACTAACACAAATTACAGGACAAAAGCCAGTTGTTACTAAAGCTAAAAAATCAATAGCAACATATAAACTAAGAGAAGGTATGCCAATTGGATGTAAAGTAACTTTAAGAGGTACAAGAATGTATGACTTCTTAGATAAACTTATTACCATTGCTTTACCTCGAGTTAGAGATTTTAGAGGCGTGAATCCTAAAGGATTCGACGGTAGAGGTAATTATACATTAGGTGTTAAAGAACAATTGATTTTCCCGGAAATTAATTATGACAAAGTAAGTAAAATTCGTGGAATGGATATCGTTATTGTAACATCGGCAAATACAGATCAAGAAGCTTTCGAGTTGTTAAGTCAATTCGGAATGCCATTTAGAAGATAGGAGGATACAATGGCAAAAACATCAAAAAGAGTTAGTCAAAAACGCGGCAAAAAGTTTGCTGTAAGAAACTATACACGATGTGAACGTTGTGGACGTCCTCATTCTGTATATCGCAAATTTAGATTATGTCGTATTTGTTTTAGAGAATTAGCTTACAAGGGTCAAATCCCTGGTGTAAAAAAAGCAAGTTGGTAATATATTATGAAGAAAATATTTCCTATAAATCGAGGAAGGAGGCATTATTGATATGGTCATGACAGATCCTATTGCGGATATGTTAACAAGAATTCGCAACGCAAACCAAATGAAACATAAAAAAGTTGATGTACCAGCATCAAAATTAAAATCTGAAATCCTTAAAGTTTTAAAACAAGAGGGTTATATTACTGATTTTGAAAGTGTAAGTGATGGTGGAGTGCAAGGTACTTTACGAGTATATTTAAAATATTTAGATAATGAAGAAAGAGTTATAAGAGGTTTGAAAAAAATTTCCAAACCTGGATTACGTGTGTATGCTAAAACGGACGACCTTCCTAAAGTTCTTAACGGACTAGGAATTGCTATCATTTCAACTTCTAAAGGTCTATTAACTGATAGAGCTGCTAGAAGTGAAAAAGTTGGCGGCGAAGTATTGGCGTATATATGGTAAAAAATAATGGAGGTGCAAGAAAACTATGAGTCGAGTTGGTAATCAATCGATCAAGCTTCCTAAAGGTGTCGAAGTTAAAATCAAAAACGATAATGTTGTTGATGTAAAAGGCCCTAAAGGTGAATTAAGCTTTGGATTCGATAAAAATATGACAATAAAAATGAAAGAAGACGAAATTTCTGTAACCCGACCAAATGATTCATTACGCTACCGTGCTTTACACGGAACAACTAGAGCGTTATTGAATAATATGGTTATTGGAGTAAGTGAAGGATATTCAAAATCCCTTGAGATTAAAGGTGTAGGATACCGTGCGCAATTAAAAGGTTCGGATACATTAGTTCTTAATGTTGGATATTCTAATCCGGTTGAAATGGCAATTCCTGAAGGAATTACTATTGAAGTACCAAAAAATACAGAAGTTAAAGTTATGGGTGCTAATAAACAAGAAGTCGGTGAATTTGCTGCACAAATTCGCAAAGTTCGTATGCCTGAACCATATCTTGGAAAAGGTATTCGATATAAAGGCGAATATGTACGTCGTAAAGAAGGGAAAACAGCTGCTTAATCGCAGTTATGAGGTGATATTATGTTTAAACCAGTAATTAGAAACAAACAAAGAAAAATTAGACATCGTCGAATGAGATTCTATATTAAAGGGACACCAGAAAGACCACGTCTAAATGTTTTTCGTTCAAACAAGCAAATTTATGCGCAAGTTATAGATGATGTGAATCAAGTTACATTAGCACAAGCTTCATCAAGAGAATTAGAAAAAAATGGAGCTAATATTGAAGGCGCAAAATCTGTAGGAAAATTAGTTGCTGAAAGAGCAATTGAAAAAGATATTAAAACCGTAGTATATGACCGTGGTGGTTATTTATATCATGGTAGAGTAAAAGCTTTAGCAGAAGCTGCTAGAGAAGCAGGGCTAAAATTCTAATGAAGGAGGTAATCTAAATGGAAAATAAAAGAAATAGCAAAAGAGGAAGAAAGCCTCGTTCTAAAAGAGAGCCAAAACTTTATGAAGAAAGAGTAGTTAATATTGGACGTGTTACCAAAGTTGTTAAAGGTGGTAGACGTTTTAAATTCTCTGCTTTAGTAGTAGTTGGCGATCAAAAAGGAAAAGTAGGCTTTGGAATCGGAAAAGCTAGTGAGGTTCCAGATGCTATTAAAAAAGCAATTGAAGCTGCAAAGAAAAATATCGTTGAAGTTTCATTAAATGGAACAACAATACCTCATACTATCACCGGAAAATTCGGTGGTGGAAAAGTATTCTTAAGACCAGCCGTAGAAGGTACTGGTGTAATCGCTGGTGGCGCTGTTCGTGCAGTCTTAGAATTAGCAGGTATCAAAGATGTATTATCTAAATCCTTAGGTTCAGATGCTCCAGTTAACATCGTTAGTGCAACCGTTCAAGCTTTAAAAGAACTTAGAAGTGTTGAAGAGGTTGCTGAGATGAGAGGATTAACTGTTCAGGAGGTATTGAAATAATGGCTCAATTAAAAGTTACTTTAGTAAAAGGTTTGATGAGAAGAAAACCAAAACAAGTAAAGACAGTTAAAGCTCTTGGACTTACTAAAAGAAATTCTTCTGTAATAGTAGAAGATAACGATATGATTAATGGAATGATTGAAATTGTTCGTCATTTAGTAAAAGTCGAAGAAGTTAAGAAGTAGGAGGTGTTGATATGAAATTACACGAATTAAAACCTAATTCAGGAGCAACACATTACAAAAAAAGAGTAGGCCGTGGTTCGGGAAGTGCTGGTAAAACTAGTGGTCGCGGACAAAAAGGGCAAAATTCACGTTCTGGCGGAGGCGTAAGACTTGGATTTGAAGGTGGTCAAACACCGTTATTCAAACGTCTTCCTAAAAAAGGATTTACAAATCCTTTTAGAAAGGAATTCGCTGTAGTAAACTTATCTGACCTCAATAAATATGAAGCAGATACAGAAATTACTCCAGAAGTATTACTTAAAGACCGCGTAATTAGAAAACAATTAAGCGGAGTAAAAATTCTCGGTAGAGGAAAACTAGAAGTTAAACTTACTGTAAAAGCGCATAAATTTTCAGCTTCAGCTAAAGAAGCGATAGAATCAGCTGGTGGCACGGTAGAGGTGATATAATGGAAACTCTAAAAAAGATTTTAAAAAATAAAGAAGTCTTAAAAAAAATTGGGTTCACATTATTAGTATTTCTAGTATTTAAACTATTAACAAAAGTTACAATCCCATTAATTGATCAAGCTGCATTTGGTGATGCATTTGAAGGTGGATTTTTAGGGATTGCGAACTCAATATCAGGGGGCGCACTAAGAAATTATTCTGTTGTAGCTCTTGGTATTAGTCCATATATTACAGCATCAATTATTGTTCAGTTATTACAAATGGACATCGTTCCATTCTTAAAAGAATGGAGTGAAGAGGGTGAAGTAGGAAAGAAGAAAATCGCTAGATTAACACGTTACCTAGCAATTGGGTTAGCCTTTGTCCAAGCAGTCGCTATGACATTTGCTTTTAATAATACAGGCGCTGGCTTATTCACTTCTCAAGCTGAAACATGGGCTACATTAGGCGGTAGGAATTTATGGTTTATTGTTTATTTCTATATCGCTGTTGTAATTACTGCAGGTACAGCATTTATGATCTGGCTTGCTGATCAAATTTCTTTAAAAGGAATTGGTAATGGAACTTCAATGTTGATTGTTGGGGGGATTATTATTTCTTTCCCAGGAACTATTGCTTCATTAGTTCAGTATTATATTGCTGATCCAAATGATTCATTAGGCGCTGTATTCTCCAATCAAGGAAGTTTTGGCGGATATATGTTATTCGGTGTTAGTATGTTAATGTTTGTATTAGTACTGGTTGGAATTACTTATATGCAAATATCAGAAAGAAGAATTCCGATTCAATACGCAAACAGACCAGGATCATCAAAATTTAAAGGGAAATCAGAATCTAATATTCCGATTAAACTTAATACTGCTGGTGTAATTCCGGTTATCTTCGCATCAATTATATTATCCTTACCATTAACAGTTATTGGTTATCTATCCTCTGCAACTGCAGATTCATCAAGAACAGTCAATTGGTTTACACAAATATTTACTTACACTGAGCCAATTGGATTTGTTATTTATATTTTATTAATCTTTATTTTCACATTCTTCTATTCGTTCATTTTGATTAAACCAGAACAAATAGCAGAAAACTTAAATAAACAAAATGCTTATATTCCTGGTGTAAGACCAGGAAAAGAAACTGAAGCTCATATTACTAAAACATTATTTAGAGTTACAGTTGTTGGAGCATTTTACCTAGTAGTTGTAGCTAGTTTACCAATTGTAACATCAATAATTTTAGGACATAATTACGCTCAAATTGGTGGGACATCATTACTGATTATCGTAGGTGTTGCACTTGAAACTGCTAAACAAATAGAAGCTGATACTCAAGAAAAAGCCTATGCTGGCTTTATGAGATAATCAGCATGATTAATTTATTGATTATGGGTAAACCCGGTGCTGGTAAGGGAACTCAAGCAAAAAAAATTCTTGATTATTTTAATTTAACTCATATTTCAACTGGCGATATTTATCGCGAGGAAATCAAAAAGAAAACTAAAATTGGTCAAGAAGCAAAAAAATATTTAGATCAAGGAAATTTGGTTCCAGACAAAATGACAAATGATATCGTTTGGGAAGTTTTACAACGAAAAGAATATCCTAATGGCTTTATGCTTGATGGATATCCTAGGACAATTACTCAAGCAAAAGCATTAGATGAGATGCTAGAACGTTTAAATATTAAACTTACAGCTGTTATTAATGTTGATGTTGATGATGATATTATTTCAGATAGAATGTCTGGGAGAAGGGTATGTTCTAATTGTGGTCAAACTTATCACTTAGAATATCATCCACCAAAAACACCTGGGGTTTGTGATATATGTGGTCATGAATTGATTCAAAGACCAGATGATTTAAAAGAGTCAGTTCTTAATAGATTACATATTTACAAAGAAAAAACTCAACCTTTATTAGACTATTACGATGAAAAAGATCTTTTATTGGTGATTGATGGAGAGAATCCTTCTGATCAAGTATTCCAGGATATCTTAGTTAAATTAGGTGAATTGTAAATGATTAACTTAAAATCAAATCGAGAAATTCTATTAATGAGAGAAGCGGGTAGAATAGTCGCATTAGCGCATAAAGTTGCTAAGGATAATATTCGTCCAGGAATTTCAACAAAACAAATAGATGATTTGATTGAAAATGTTATTCGTGAGAATGATGCAACACCATCTTTTAAAAACTATAATGGTTTTCCCGCATCTGCATGCATATCAATCAATGAAGAAGTTGTTCATGGTATTCCAAGTAAAGCTAGAATCCTTAAAGATGGAGACATTGTTTCCGTTGATGTTGGAGCAATTTATAAAGGATATCACGGAGATTCTGCTTGGACATATGCATGCGGGAAAATTTCTCAAGATGCAAAAGCATTATTAGAAGGCACAGAAGCCAGCTTGTTTGCTGGTTTAGAATATGCAAAAGCTAATAATCGTTTATCAGATATTTCCCACGCTATTCAAAGTTACGCTGAAGGTCTTGGCTATAGTGTTGTCAGAGAATTTGTTGGACATGGTTTAGGCAAAAAACTTCACGAAGATCCACAAATACCAAATTATGGATTGCCTGGAAGAGGGCCTAAATTAAAGCCAGGAATGACCTTAGCTATTGAACCGATGATTAACCTCGGGAATAAAGAAGTTAAAGTATTGGCTGATGGTTGGACAGCTGTGACTAGAGATAAATCAATATCTGCTCATTTTGAGCACTCGATATTGATTACAAAAACTGGTTACGAAATTCTAACTAAATTATAAGGAGTGATTTATTTGGCAAAAAAAGACGATGTAATTGAAATGGTAGGCACGGTCAAAGAGGTCTTACCTAACGCAAAATTTGTTATCGAGCTAGAAAATCAGCACCGTATTATCGGTCACGTTTCTGGTAAAATCCGCATGCATTACATACGCATTTTACCAGGTGATAAAGTCAAGGTTGAAATATCACCATATGATTTAACACGTGGCAGAATAACATATCGCATGAAAAATTAGATTAGAAAGATTTTAAGGAGGTAATGGTATGAAAGTAAGACCATCTGTAAAAAAAATCTGTGATAAATGTAAGATTGTAAAAAGAAAAGGTAAGGTTTATGTAATTTGTGACAATCCAAAACATAAACAAAGACAAGGATAGTAGGAGGAAACTATGGCAAGAATCGCAGGAGTTGATATTCCTAGAGAAAAAAGAGTTGTCGTTGCTTTAACATATGTATATGGTATTGGAAGAACAAGAGCAGAAAAAGTTTTAGCTGCTAGTGATATATCAGAAAGCAAAAGAGTTAAAGATTTAACAGACGCTGAAATCGTAAAAATACGTCAAGAAGTTGACAAATATACAGTTGAAGGTGACTTAAGACGTGAAGTAGCTTTAAATATTAAACGTCTAAGTGAAATTGGCAGTTATCGTGGTATGAGACATCGTAGAAATTTACCAGTACGCGGACAAAATACTCGTAATAACGCAAGAACACGAAAAGGCCCTAAAAGAACTGTAGCAAATAAGAAAAAATAAGAAGGGAGACTGAATAAAATGGCACGTAAAAAAGTAAGAGCAAAACGTCGTGTGAAAAAAAATATTCCTTCAGGAATAGCACATATTCATTCGACTTTCAATAATACTATTATAACAATCACTGATTCTTCTGGTAATGCTATTGCATGGAGTTCAGCTGGAGCAATTGGGTACAAAGGTAGCCGTAAATCTACTCCTTTTGCAGCAGGGTTAGCTTCAGAAGCGGCTGCTAAATCAGCTATGGATCATGGTGTTTTAAAAGTTGAAGTAGAAGTAAAAGGACCGGGTCCGGGAAGAGAAGCAGCAATAAGAAGTTTACAAGTAGCAGGACTTGAGATTACAGCAATTAAAGATGTTACACCAGTTCCACATAACGGTTGTCGTCCACCAAAACGACCACGTGGTTAGGGGGTAAATATGAAGGACTTGAAATTCGAAAAACCTAAAACAGAAATCGTTGAGTTAGAAGATAACTATGGTAAATTTACTATTTCACCTCTAGAAAGAGGTTACGGTATCACGCTAGGAAATTCATTGAGACGAGTTTTATTGTCTTCTTTGCCTGGGGCAGCAATTGTTAATGTAAATATAGCAGGTGTTGTACATGAATTTACACCAATTGAAGGTGTTTTAGAAGATGTAACAACTATAATTTTAAATCTTAAAGGTGTTATCTTATCAATTGATAATGAAGATTCATTGGTTGAAAAACGTTTGGATATTTCAGTTGAAGGACCTAGAGATGTATATGCATCAGATATTATTGCTGATGAAGAAGTTGAAATAAAAAATCCAGATCATTATATTTGTCGCGTTAATAAAGGCGTTTTAAGAATGACGCTAAAAGCGAAAAAAGGTAATGGCTATGTAAATGCAAAAGAAAACGCAATCTTTAAAGATGACGTTAATGATATCGCTATTGATAGTATTTACACACCTATTACAAGAGCAAGATATGATGTGGAAAAAACCAGAGTTGAAGATTCAGCTGATTATGATAAATTAACTATGGAACTTTGGACCGATAAATCTATTGACCCAAAAGAAGCTATTGGTTTAGCTTCTAAAATGCTTATTGATCATTTAAATGAATTTGTAGATTTATCTGAAAGAGCAGCGGATGAAGACTTTATGGTCGAAAGAGAAGTTGAAGAAAATAATAAGAATTTAGAAAAACCAATTGAAGACCTTGAATTAACTGTTCGTTCATACAATTGTTTAAAACGCGCAGGAATTAATAATCTATCGGAATTAATCGAAAAAACAGAAGAAGATATGATTAAGGTTAGAAATTTGGGTAAAAAATCATTGAAAGAAATTAAGCAAAAGCTTGAAGAATTGAATTTAAGCTTAGCTAAACACTAATCGATAGGAGGAAATTATGGCAAGTAAGGGATATACAAAACTTAATCGTAATAGCGCTAATCGTAAGGCTCTAATTCGTGATTTAGCTACACAACTTATAATGCACGGGAGAATCGAAACTACTCTAGTGAAAGCTAAAGAAGTTAGACGTACAGTAGAAAAATTAATTACTCTTGCAAAAAAAGGCGACTTAAATTCAATAAGAATAGCTGAAAAAACTGTTAGAGACTTAAAAATTGATGATAAATATGCTATCGTAAAACTAGTTGAAGAATTAGGACCAAAATATAAAGATAGAAATGGTGGATACACACGTATCTATAAGACTGGACCACGTTTAGGTGATTCTAGTCCAATGGCTATTATTGAATTAGTATAGTAAAATAAAGTATCGAGAAATCGGTACTTTTTTGCTATAAATATGGAGGAGCATATGAATAAAGAGGAGTATTTTTTAGATTTATTTAATAAATTAGATGAGTATTTACGTATTAAACATTTTAATAATCACTCAGCATATACAAGTTATGTTAAAAAAATATTTTATATTAAAAATCATAGAATGAACCCAATAATAGAAAATAATCATAATTTTGACCTTTTAAAAAAAGCGGGTGAAATAAGAAATATTATTGCTCATAATAATGACATAATTATACCAAGTGATAGTTTTTTAGAAGAATTTGAAACATTAGTTAATGAAATTATGAAGCCAAAAAAGGTTTTCCAAATAATGACTAATTATAGCGATTTACAGACAAGAGATATTAATGACACATTGGAAGATGCAATAAGTTTGATTAAAGAAAAAGGATATTCTTCCATTCCAATATTAGATCAAGGAAAAGTTTTTGGTATGTTTACTGAAAAATCTATCTTTGACTATTTATCTATGGAAAATAATTATGAAATAAATAAAACCATGTCTTTATCAGCGATTAAAGACGCAATTGATTTGGATAATAACCCTAGACACTACTTTAAATATATACCACGTGATATGACAGTTTACGAGGCTTATGAAATATTTTCTGATGATTTTAAAGCAAAAAGAGAATTAGTTTTATTATTAGTAAGTGAAACTGGCAAGTCTACCGAGAAAATATTAGGAATTGTTGCTTTGAGAGATTTAAAAAACTTATTATATAAATAAATCATTTTTTAAATAAGCGAACTATATGTAGTTTGCTTATTTTTTTAGTTATTTTGATTTGTATATTTTGATAAAATGAAAGTGATTATATTTTGAAATACATTCACACAATTATAGTATTTTTATAAAGTTTTTGTTATAATATCTTAGGTGGTGCAAAATGAGTTATATAGATGT
>JAIPGD010000017.1 GCA_021736305.1 Candidatus Izemoplasma sp. | reverse complement strand
CCATGGGGTGCGATTATGGAACAATCTAGAAGTGATTTGCTTGGAAAAGCAGATGTTAAAAAGACATTAATCAAATTATCGATTCCAGCAATTTTTGCAATGATAGTAACTGCACTTTATAATCTAGTAGATATGATTTTTGTTGGACAGGGTGCTGGTGAAATTGCTATTGGCGCATTGACAATATCTAATCCTGTACAAATGATTGTAATGGCTTTTGGCTTAATGATTGGGGTTGGGGCAGCTTCTGTATTTTCTCGAGCTTATGGAAGAAATGACAAAGAAACCATGAGAAAATCAGTAAATACAGCTATTTTCATGGGTGTATTTTTTTCAATAATAGTTGCAGTTATAGGTGTGTTATTTCTTGATGAGATGTTGTATTTTTTCGGAGCTACTGAAGGAAATATTGAATATGCAAAAAGCTATTTATTTTATATCCTAATTGGTTTAGTTCCGTTTTCTTTATCGATAATTTTCAATAATTTAGCTAGAGCAGAAGGCCGAGCAAAGATTGCGATGATTTCTATGGTTATAGGTGCTGGAGTAAATATTATTCTTGACCCTATTTTTATTTTCGATTGGGGATTAGGTTTAGGTGTAGAAGGTGCAGCGATTGCGACTGTTATTGCTAAAACAGCATCTTTTATTTATGTGTTTTTAGCATCGCTTTCTTCAAAGTCTAAGTTAAACATTAATCTCAAAAAATTATATGAAATTGATTTTAGAATGGCAGGAGAAATATCTTCAATTGGTTTTTCTTCCTTTATTAGAAATGCGTTGGGAGCTTTATTAGTCATTCTTATAAATAATTTAATTAAACAATATAGCCCTGGAGAACCAGAGTTATATATTTCAATATTTGGTGCTGTAAATAGACTAGTAATGTTTGTCTTACTTCCAGGTTTTGGTTTAGTTCAAGGTTTACAACCAATTGTTGGTTTCAATTATGGCGCAAAATTATATCAACGATTACATGATGTGATTGGTTATACAATGAAATTATTGATTATATACCTAACATCCGCATTTATTATTACAATGATTTTTGCTGATTATTTATTCAGATTATTTAGTGATAAGGAAAGTAGTATTTTGCTTTCTGAAGGTCCGACTGCGCTTAGGATTGTTGCAATTGGTTTTGTTTTAATTGGTTTCCAGGTGATTCTATCAAGCGTTTACCAAGCTATGGGATATCCTGTAAGAGCATTTCTTGTTGCGGCTTCTAGACAGTTTATCTTATTTGTTCCAATTGTTTTATTATTTACATATCTTTGGGGAATCTCAGGTATATGGTGGACATTTGTAGCTGCGGATGTTATTGCGGGTATCATTTCATTCTTTGTCTATAGATATGAAATGAATGATTTATCAAAAAGAATACCAATAGTAAAACAATTAAGTTGAAGGAGATTTTATGGCTGTTTTATTTAGCGAAAGTAATGATATACATTATAATTTAGCGATAGAAGAATATCTTTTGCGAAATTATGAATTAAAAGAAGATATTCTCTTTATTTGGTATGGAGCCAAAGCTTTTGTTTTTGGAAGAAACCAAAACCCTTTTATTGAGATTCATCCTAAATATTTAAAAGATGATTCAATTCCAAAAATTAGAAGAATTTCAGGTGGAGGAACTATTTATCAGGATCAAGGCACTATTAATTTCTCATATCTAACAAATAATTTTAAAAACAAAATTAATAATTATCAATATTTTTTAAGTCCTATTATTGATCTATTGAAATCACATGGATTAAACGCTAATTTTGTCCCTAAATCTCATCTTTTTATTGATAACAATAAAATCTCAGGAAATGCTCAAGCATTCATAAATAACCGTTTGTTACATCACGGAACAATTCTTTATGATACTAACTTAAACATTATTGAAGAGGCATTAATCAATCATAATCAAAAGGCTGATGGGCATCATATTTTATCAAACAAAACCCCAGTTACTAATTTAAAAAAGTTAATTAAGTTAGATAAAAAGGAGTTTGTTAGGACATTGATTAACAAAATTTGTGATGATAAAAATATAAATTCTATACTTTTAACTTTAGAAGATAATGAAAAGATTAAGCAATTAGAAGAAGAAAAGTATTTATCATGGGATTGGAATTTTGGTAAGACACCGAGTTTTGATTTTTCAATGAAGTTTAAAGAAGAAACAATAAAGTTTAAAATTGAGAAAGGTACCATTAAATCTGTTAGTAATGATAAATACAATTATTTACTAGGAGTTAAATTTTTCTCGAAAAAATATTTTGATTTAATTAATAGTTAATCATTTAAATATAAACAAAAAACCTGTCACTATAATCCAACCGATTATGTGACAGGTTCTTTTTGTTTGACTGAATTAAGCTCAGTCTTTATAATTTTTTTTGGAGAAAAAAATATAAAAGTATTAGATATGTATAGGTTTATCGACTATGCCCCAAGCAGCTTCATTAAATATTTCTGAAATGGTTGGATGAGGATGAACTGATTTCGCAATTTCATCGGCAGTTCCTTCTAATTTCATAGTAATAACTGCTTCACTTATAATGTCGGAGGCATTATCGGCTAGGATATGAACTCCTAATATTTCATTATATTTTTTTGAAGCAATTATTTTAATGAAACCATTGCTTTCCCCTGCTGAAAGGGCTTTTCCGTTTGCTTGTAATGGGAATGTTGAAGTTTTATAATCAATGTTTTGTGATTTTATTTCAGTTTCAGTGTAACCAATTTGAGCGATTTCAGGAAAAGAATAGATAGCTGATGGAATTTGATTATAATTCATAACTTCATTCTCACCTAATATGTGATTAACAGCAATTATTCCTTGATGTGAAGCAACATGTGCTAACATCATTTTTCCGTTCATATCACCAATAGCATAAACATTAGCTACTGAAGTTTGCATATGTTCGTTAATTGAAACAAAGTTTTTGTTCATATCAAGATTTAACTTTTCAAAACCCTTATTATTTGCTTTCATGCCAACTGATAATAATACTTTATCAGTTTTCATGGAAACATCTGTTCCTGAGTTATCCTTGTATGTAACTTTATTATCGCCGATTTTTGTTACAGTTGATTCAGTAAATACATCAATGTTTGCTTTTTTAATTATTTTCATCATTGAATCTCTTATGTCATCATCAACATTTAACAAAATTCTGTTTTCACGTTCAATAATAGTAACTTTAGTACCAAAAGCATTAAATATAGTTGCAAATTCTAATCCAATGACTCCTCCACCAATAATAACAAGTTCTTTAGGGATATCATCTATATCTAGTAGTGCTTTACAAGTCATTAAAAAACCGTTTTCATGTGCTTCTTTTAATCCATCAATTGGTGGTAGAATTGGCGAAGCGCCAGTTGAAAGAATAATGTTTTTTGTTTTGATTGTTTCATCTTTAACTTTTATTTCATTATTATTAAGAACTACGCCTTCCCCTTCATAAATATCTACTTTGTTTTTCTTTAGTAACATTTTTACTCCACCAGTTAAGCGTCTTACAATTCGATCTTTTCTTTTTATAATTGCCTTCCAATCAGGAGTAATGTCGGAAGCATTTTTTACAGAAATTCCATAATCTTTGGCATGCATAAATTGTGTATATACTTTAGCGCTTTTTAACAGCGATTTTGTAGGTATACAACCCCAATTAAGACAAACGCCACCGATAGCTTCTTTTTCTATAATAGCTGTTTTTAATCCTTTTTGAGCTGCTTTAATTGCGGCAACATAACCGCCTGGTCCAGCTCCTAAAATTGCTACATCATATGTATTCATAAAATCATCCTTCCTAATTCATCAATAAAAGAAGAGGGTCTTTTAAGTATTTTTTAAACGCTAACATAGCACGACCACCATCAGCGCCATCAATTATTCTATGATCAAATGTTAATGATAGTGGTAGAATATCTGCAATAACGATTTTTTCATCTTTTACTACTGGTTTTTTAGTGATTTTTCCAATACCTAATATAGCAACTTCTGGATGTTTAATAATTGGTGTACCTGAGATTGCATCAAATGCGCCAAAATTTGTAATTGATATTGTTCCTTTTTGTAAATCATCTAATTGAATTTTTCTTTCTTTTGCAAGTTTTGCGAGTTCTTCAATTTTGTCTGCGATTTCAAATAAACTCAATTTATCAGCGTTTTTAATGTTCGGCAGTATTAAACCATCTGGTGTGTCTACAGCAATACCGATGTTTATGTTACCACGGTAGATAATTTCTTCATTTACTTGATCATAAGAACTATTTATAATTGGATATTCTTTAATTGTTTTTGTTAATGCTTTAACAATGAATGCCATATAAGTTAATTTCACATTATTTCCTGCGGCTTTTTCTTTATGTTCATTTCTAAATTTAACCAATTCTGTAACATCTAATTCATCAATTAAAGTAGTGTGAGGAATGAGTTGTTTTGATATAGTCATCGCTTTAACTACACTACGGCGTAAACTAGTTATTTTTTCGCGTTTATCATTATCATAAGTTTTGATTTCTGGAACATCAACTTGATTAACTTTATTATTTGTTTCAGGCTCGGTTTGTAAAGTATGCTTTTCAATGTCTTCTTTTAATACGCGTCCATGTTCACCTGTACCTTTAACTTTAGCGATATCAATATTTTTATCACTTGCAAATTTTCTTGCGACAGGTGTAGCTAATATACGTTTAGTAGATTCTGTTTTAGTTTTAGTTTCAGTAGAAGAAGCGATAACTTCATCAGAAGATTCTAATTTTCCAACAACGCCACCTTCATCTTCATCAATATCGTTGTCTTTTGAATCTGAATCAGATTTAGTTTCTGTCTTTTTATCTGCTTTTTTTGGTTCTTCGTCATTTTTATCTTTTTGCTTGCTTTCTTCTCCATCATCAATTTTAGCGAGTAGTTCACCCACATGAATAACTTCACCTTCATTTGGGCCAAGTTCAATAATCTTACCATCAACTGGGATGGGGATTTCAGCATTTACTTTATCGGTTTCAATGATTACTAAAGTTTCACCTTCTTCAACAGTGTCACCTTTTTTATATTTCCATTCTAGTATTTTGCCTTCATGAATACCTTCACCGATATCCGCAAATTTAAAATTATACATTGTTTACCTCCTTAGGCTTTCTCAGCCATGAGTTTTTTCAATTCATAAGCTATTTGTTTTGGATCGATTATAAAATGATGTTCACCCTTTGGTAATGGGATTGTAACATCAAATCCAGTAAGTCTTTTTGGCGCTGCTTCAAGATAATAAAAGGCTTCTTCATTAATTCTTGATATTATTTCAGCTGCAGGACCAAATGATTTATAAGCTTCGTGGACTATTAATACACGACCGGTTTTTTTGATAGAGTTAACAATTGTTTCTGTATCCATTGGAGCAATAGTCCTTAAGTCGATAATTTCTGCATCAATATCAGTTACTTGTTTCATTGCTTTTTCAACTTCTCTAACTAATGCGCCCCAAGCGATAATTGTTACATCTTTACCTTCTTTAACAATTCTAGCTTTTCCAATTTCTACTTCATATGGTTCTTCAGGAATATCTTGTTTAAAAGCACGATATATTCTTTTTGGTTCCATAAAAATTACAGGGTCAGGATCATTGATTGCAGCCATCATTAATCCTTTTGCATCATATGGAGTTGAAGGAATTACTAATTTTAATCCTGGTATGTGAGCATATAGAGTTTCTAGACTTTCTGAATGATGTTCTAAGGCTCTAACACCACCACCATAAGGCATTCTTACTACCATTGGTAAATTATATTTACCTCGAGATCTATTTCTGAACCTAGCTGCGTGGGTAACAACTTGGTTATAACCTGGCAAACTAAAACCAGAGAATTGTAATTCGACAACGGGTTTTAAACCATTAACAGCCATTCCTATAGCACTACCTACGATTGCGGCTTCAGCTATTGGTGTATCAAATACTCTGCCTTCACCATATTTTTTTTGTAGTCCAGCAGTAGTTCTAAACACACCACCTTCAAAACCAACATCTTCTCCATAAACAACAACTGAATCATCTTTTTCCATTGATTGATCTAGCGCTTCATTAATTGCTTGTAAAATTGTTTTAACAGCCATTATTTTGCACCTTCCTCATTTAAGTATTCTTTATATGCATTTAATTGTTTTTTTAGATTTGGAGTTAGTTTTTCATAAGTATATTTAAAGATATCTTCTAAATCTACCAAACCTGTTTTTTCAACTTTTTTAAATGCCTCTAGAACTTCTTTTTTACTTGCTTCTTGAAGTTCTTCATCTTTTTTATTTGACCAATATTTTTTGTCAATTAAATATTTTTTAAAGCGAATAAGTGGATCTTTTTTTGCCCATTCGTCAACTTCTTTATCTTCACGATATAATTTTGGGTTATCTGAAGTTGTATGTGGACCCATTCGATAAGTAACGGCTTCGATTAAGGTAGGTCCTTCGCCTTTAGAAGCTCTTTCTCTTGCTTTTTCAACAGCTAAATACATTGCTAAAGGATCATTTCCATCAACTTGAATTCCAGGGATTCCATAACCAATTGCTTTTTGTGCAAGTGTTTTTGATTTTATTGCTTTTTTTCTTGGAGTTGAAATTGCCCATTGGTTATTTTGGATAACAACAATCATTGGAAGATCGTATGCAGCAGCAAAACTCATGCCTTCGTGAAATTCACCATGAGAAGTACCCCCATCACCTATATAGGCGATAGTAACTTCTTTCGTACCTTTCAGTTTACTTGCATATGCAATACCGGCTGCGTGATTTATCTGTGAACCAATAGGAACATTAATGGGTAATACTTTAACGTTTTCATCATATTTTGAACCCATTTCATTCCCGTACCAGTATAGATAAGATTGTTCAAGCGTAACACCTTTATAAAGCATAGCATTGAGTTCTCTAAAAGCAAGAACTAACCAATCATCATCATCCATAGCCGCTATAGAGCCTAATTGTGCAGCTTCTTGTCCATGATTAGGTGCATAAGTGAGCATTCTTCCTTGTCTTTGAAACTGAACAGCTTTTACATCAGCAATTCTTCCTAAAACCATTGTTTTATACATTTTCATTAATGTTTCTTTTTTAATTTTAGGAACTAATTTATCGTTAACTATATTTCCGTTTTTATCTAAAATTTGTAACATTTCACCTTTTAAAGGATCGAATTCTTCGAATAACATATTATTTCCTCCTACGTGTTCTTTTGGAACAAAAGTTCCCTACATATCTATTATATATGATTTGTTAGGTAAGGCTAACTAATATGCTTGGATGACGCTCATAACTAAATAAATAGATAGGATATTTAATATTGAACATTTAAATTAATAATAAAGCATGATATACTATTTTTAAGGATTGAAGGTGAAATATGGAATTAAATATTATATATGAAAATATCGAAAAAATTATAAAAAAAATTGATTTTTCGAAATTGTGGCCAGGGTTTTATATTCATAAATTTGCATTATATAATGATGATAAAGTTATAATAGATGGAAACCAAATAAAAAAAACCGAGATGTTTGTAGGAAATACGGCAATTAAATATCAAGGTGAATATATTGCCATATGGAATTTGATGGGATCAATGGATGAAGAGATCCTTGCCTCAAAAATAATTCATGAAATGTTTCACGCTTTTCAATATGAACAAAACGAATCAAGATTCCCTGATGAGTTTGAGACAATCTTCAATTATGAAAACAATCTAGAAAATTTTCAAATTAAATTTTTGGAAAGTGAATATTTGTTAAATTTGGATAAAGAATATTCTAATGAAATATTTAATGAATTCTTAAATTTGCGACTACAGAGAAGAAAAAAATATTCATACCAATATAACTATGAATCAAAGATTGAAATAGTAGAAGGTATGGCTCAATATATTGAAGTAGAAGCTTTAAAGCAAATTGATATGGATAAGTATGTTAATCAATTAAAGCAAATAAAGAGCAGAATCTCGACATTTGAAAACTATTTTCCAATCAGGATTGTTTCATATGACATTGGCACTTTATTAATAAAGATTTTAGTTGACAATAAAATAAATTTCGAGAAATCACTAAAAAACAGTAATAACCTTTTGCTTCATAAGTTATTCAGTACTCTTAAAATTAAAGATATAGATTTACCATTAAAGAAGGAAGTTGACCAAGTGTTTAAAAATGATTTAGAAAAATTAGATGCAATCATTATAAATGCCAAGAAAAATCATAAAGAGAGATTTGAAGGAGAGTTTACTTTAAAGGGCTTTAATGTATATAATGCTAGATATCATAAGGGTTTTATCTATAGTAAATTTTTTATTATCTTGGAAGAAAAAGGATTATTGTATGGAGATTATTTATTGAAAACAAAAGGAAGAAAAGTAGTTGAAGTTTATAAATTATAAAGGAGGAGAGTATAAATGGAATTAGCAGTAGTAATAGTGATTTATTTTTTATTGATAGGAATGTATTTGTTTGAACTTTGGTTATCAATATTAAATTATAAACACAGAAATGCTCCAATACCAGATTCGGTTAAAGATGTATATAATGATAAGGAATATAAAAAACATCAGAAATATACTATGGAGAATTTTAAATTTAGTTTGATTGAAAAAGGATTTAATAGGATTATTTTAATAGTTTTCTTGTTGTCTGGGTTTTTTAAGTTAATTAGTGAAGTTGCTAATAAAATTACTGATAATAATTATTTACAAGTTCTGTTATTTCTATTGCTATATTTTTTAATTACATTTATTATTGATATATTTTTTGATTATTATCATACATTTAAAATTGAAGAAAAATATGGGTTTAACCGCACAACTAAAAAGACTTTTACGACAGATAAAATTAAATCATTATTGTTAACAATTCTTTTTGGTGGCGGTATAGTTTATGGAATATTAGTGTTGCACGATGAAACAACTTGGCTATTTTTTGTATATGCTTGGCTTGCTTTAACTATTATAATGATTGTTATTAACATGATCTATACAAAGGTTTTAGTTCCTCTATTTAACAAGTTAACTCCGTTAGAGAAAGGATCTTTAAGAACCAAAATCGAAGAATTTGCTCAAAGTGTAGGCTACGAAATAGATAAAATAAGTATTATGGATGCTTCAAAAAGATCGACTAAATTAAATGCGTTTTTCTCTGGCTTTGGTAAAACAAAAAGAATCGTATTGTTTGATACATTAGTTGAAAAAATGGATGACGAAGAAATTGTTTCGGTATTAGCTCATGAAATTGGCCATAATAAACACAAACATATTATTTTTAATTTATTGCAAACAAGTATTGTATTGAGTGTTTATGTTTTGTTGTTAGGATTATTATTAGAAATTAAAGTTTTTAGCACAGCTTTTGGTTTTGCTAATTTAAATATTGGATTTAATTTAATTTTATATACGATTATCGTATCACCAATTTTAATGTTAATTAATATTTTCTCATCTTTCTTATCAAGGAAATTTGAATACCAAGCAGATAAGTTTGTAGCTGATAATTACAAAAAGGATAAGTTTATTTCTGCATTAAAAAAACTTGCTAGATCAAATTATTCAAATCTAACACCGCATCCTTTATATGTTAAATTGTTTTACTCACATCCTCCAATTTCAGATAGAATCGAAGCTATTAAATAAAAAAAAGGAAGTAATTGCATTTGTTTTGCAATTGCTTCCTTCTTTATTATTGGTATTTAATCTTCTAACATTAAAGCCAAAATAACTTTATCTGTATCCTTCATGCCTTCACTAGCCATTTTTCCAACCGCAGTAATTGTATGGTCAGCGCTGTCTTTTAAAATCCCTGATAGTGGATTATATTGTTTGTTTTCCATTGCAATGTGGTGGCCTAAAAATGATGCTTCTAATCCCGTAACTATTTTAGATGCACAGGATGGTTTAGCACCATCACAAACAACACCAGAAACATTAGCAAGAGCGTTAGAAATCGTTTTTTTTACATGTTCTTTACTTCCACCTTCTAAATAAGTAATTGTCGCACCGCTAGAAACTGTTGCGCTTATAGCTCCACAAAAAGCAGATAATCGACCGATAAATCCTTTTTGATAAATCGTTAGTAAATTTGATAGAGTTAAAGCTCTATATAGTAATTCCTCTTTGACATTAAGGTAATCAGAATATATTATTACAGGGATTGAAGTAGCGAGACCTTGGTTTCCACTCCCCGAGTTAGTAATAACGGGTAAAGAACATCCGCTCATTCTAGCTTCAGAAGCAGCGGCTGTATAAGCTTTCATTTTACCGTAAATAGTTTTATCATATTTTAAAATGGTTTTTCCTATCTGAACACCAAAATTTCCGTTTATTCCTTTTTTTGCGATATTCATGTTATCGTTTATTTGTCTTTTTAAAATACTTTTTAATTTTTCTAAAGGAGCAGTTTCAGAGAAGTTAATTATTTGTTCGATTGTTAGAAAAGATCTATCTGTTTCAACTCCGAAAAAATTATCATCTAGACTATCTTTTTCAAAGATAATCTGATTATTTTTTGTGATTTTAACAATATTTGTATGTAAGTTTTTAATTTCTATTGTAACAGAATTGGTTTTAGTTTTTGCTGTTAATTTAAAATGAAGATTTAAATTGGTATCTAAAATATTTACTTTTACGATATTTTTTAAGATTAATTGATTTATTTTTTGCAAATCAGCCTTGCTTATATTTTCAATCACTTCAAGACCAAGTTCACTATTACCACCAACAAGGCCAGTAATAACACTAGCCTCTATCCCGACTAAATTACCGGTATTAGGAACAGTTACGCAGCGAATATTTTTAATTAAGTTACCACTAGCTGATACAATAACTTGATTGGGGATTTCTCCTAGGATCTCTCTAGCTTTTGCTGCAGCATAAGCTATTGAAACTGGTTCTGTACAACCTTTAGCGGGAACTAACTCCTCTTTAAGGATAGAAAAAATCTTATCTTGATAATCTTCATTTATCATAAATTAACCTCATAGTATTTGATTTATAATTAGATATTAGCATAGGAAAAATTGAAAGTCAATTGACTTAGAGTTGTTTATTCTATCTTTATATTTTTGTTTATTGTGATATAATAAAATAGAATTTTATGAAGGGAGATCATATTTTAAAAGAATATGATACATATATGAAAAAAAATAAAGAAATTGCGAATTTAATCTTTCCGAAAATAGACTTAACAATTAGCGATTTAGAGAAGAAGTATCCAAAAAGAAATATTTGCGAAGACGCTATTGTAACTAGGTTTGCTCCCAGTCCAACAGGTTTTTTGCATACAGGCTCGTTATTTACTTCATTAGTGAGCTATCGTTTTGCAAAACAAACCAATGGAGTCTTTTTTCTGCGTTTAGAAGACACGGACCAAAAGCGCGAAATAAAAGGTTCTAAAGAAAAGGTTATTGAACAATTAGAAATTTTTAACATTTACCCTGATGAGAGTTATTTAGATGAAGAATCAACTTATGGTCCTTTAGTTCAGTCAGAAAGAAAAGAAATTTATCATACTGTTATAAAAGAAATGTTGATTAATGGTGATGCTTATCCTTGTTTTTGTTCTCATGAAGAGTTAGCTAAAACCAGAAAATATCAAGAAGAGAACAAATTATTACCAGGATACTATAAAGAATTTGCTACTTGTAGACATTTAAGTGACGATGATGTAATTAGAAAGTTAAACGCAGGCGATGAGTATGTGATTAGATTAAAATCGAATGGTGATGAATTTAAGCGTGTAAGTTTTGAAGACGCTATTAGAGGAGAGATAGAATTTCCTGAAAATATTCTTGATATTGTTATTATGAAGGGCGATAAACTTCCGACTTACCATTTTGCTCATGTAGTAGATGATCATTTCATGCGAACTACTCATGTAACCAGAGGAGAAGAATGGATGTCTTCAGCTCCAATTCATTTAGAATTATTTTCTAGACTAGGTTGGCAAAGACCAATTTATGCTCACTTTCCTGTTATCATGAAACTTGATAACGGTAAGAGACGTAAGTTATCTAAAAGAAAAGATGAAGAAGCTAGTGTTGATTATTTTTTAGAGAAAGGTTATCCGATTGAAGGTTTTATAGAATATTTGATGACTTTAGCTAACAGTAATTTTGAAGAATGGCGAATTAAAAACCCTGATAAAGATATTTATGAATTCAATTTATCATTTGATAAGATGAGTTTGGATGGTGCTTTATTTGATTTAGAAAAAATCAAATCAATTTCTAAAGATCGTCTTGCAAAGATGGATGCTGATACATTTACTTCTAATGCATATGAATATGCAACAAAATATAATTTAGAATTAAAAAAAGTAATGGATGTTGACTTGGATTACTTTAAAAAAATTATAAATATTGGAAGAGAACAAAAGAAACCTAGAAAAGATTACGAAAAATATAGTGATATTTTAAATGTTATTGATTTTATGTATGATAATTATTTTTATGATTTAATCGAAGGCCTTCCATTTAATGAACGTTTCGATAAATTGCTTATTATTTCTATTCTTTCGGAATACAAATTAGATACAGGACTAAATCTTTCTCAAGATGAATGGTTTGGTAAAATTAAGGATAAAGCATTAGCAAAAGGTTTTGCTGGAAGGCCAAAGGATTATAAAAAGAATCCAGATATGTATTTAGGCCATGTTGGTGATTTTGCTGAAATATTGAGAGTTGGCATATGTGGTAAAAATAATACACCTAATTTTTATGATGTTTTACAAATTTTAGGCAAACAAATAGTTATTGAAAGAATTAACCATACAATAAATTTATTAAATTAAAACAAAGTAAAAAACTTTGTTTTTTTTAAAAAAAAAGCTTTTTCTATTTTAAATATTTGATATTTTGGTATAATAAGATTATTAAATTTATAATTGTTAAAATACAAGTTTAAAACTGTATTTTTTATTTTTAATAGGAGGATATATATGTTTGTAGTTAAAAGGAATGGTGTTAAGGAAAAATTCGATAAGAAGAAGATAGCAGAAGCAATCTACAAAGCTTATCGAAGTGTGGATAACAAAAAAACTAAACAACAATGTTTAGAGTATGCAAAGAAAATAACTGATGAGTTTAGGGAAGTGGAAGAAGTTTCTATTGAGAAGATTCAAGATAGTGTTGAATTATTTTTAATGGAAAATAAAGATTATGAAGTTGCTAAGGCATACATTAAATATCGAGAAAAACAAAGAATAGATCGTGAAAATCCATGGAGCGATAATGATGAGCGCCAAGATTTGATATTACAAAAATATTTATTGCCTAACGAAAGTAAAAAAGAGTTTTTAAAAAGGGTTTCTTTTAAACGACCGGCTTTACAAAAGATATTAAGGCATAAAGAAGCTATTTTCGCAGGAAGAAATTTGTATGCTATAGGAAGAAATGGAAACATAACTGGTAGTAATTGCTATGTGACTGAAGACCCTCAAGATAACCTAGAAAGTATATATAAAGTAGATTATCAAATCGCTAGAACCTATAGTTATGGCGGCGGACAAGGAATGAACTTGTCTAATATTAGACCTAAAGGTGCTAAGGTAAACAATAGTTCTAATACAACACCAGGTGTTATGGTTTTTGCAGAGAAATACTCGCATACGACATTAAATACACAACAAGATAGTAGACGTGGTGCTTTGATGTTGGTATTAAACGATAATCATCCTGATATTATTGACTTTATTACTGCTAAATTAGATTTGGAAAAAATTAATGGTGCTAATATTTCTGTAGCAATATCAGATGATTTTATGATGGCTGTGGAAGCTGATAGAACTTGGGAATTGAAATATGAAACACCTTATGAATTAATAGTTAAAAAAGTAAAAGCTAAGGATTTGTTGAAGTTGATTAGTTATTCTGCTCATACAATGGGCGATCCGGGAATAATGTTCATTGATCATATGAATGATTATCATTTAATGAGTGAATTTGAGGATGTTAAATTTACAGCAACTAATCCTTGTGGAGAACAACCTCTTATGCCTCATGGATCATGCAATTTAGCGAGTGTAAATTTAAATGCATTTGTTAAAAATCCTTTTACAGATGATGTTTTCTTTAATTGGGAAAGATTTGATCATGTTGTTGAAGAAATGATATGGTCGCTTGATGAATTATTAACAATGCTTGGCGATAGACATGCATTAAAGCAACAAAGAGAACATGTTAAGAAATATCGTGAAGTTGGTTTAGGAGTTATGGGCTTAGCTGATCTAGCATTGAGTATGGGTTTACCATATGGATCAAGTGAATTTATTGTTTTTATAGATACATTAATGAGTAGAATGATTAACCAAGCTGCAAAAGCTAGCGCATTAAATGCTAAAGAGTTAGGGGTTTTTCCTGAATATGATTACGATAAAATATCAAAATCTAAATTTTATCAAACTGTCATAAAACCAGAAACAGATGAATTGATTAAAAAATATGGTTTGAGAAACTCACGATTATTAAGCATTGCGCCTACAGGTTCTATTAGTAATATATTTGGCGTTAGTGGTGGAGTAGAGCCTTTCTTCCAAATTAACTACACTAGAAGAATTATTTCTATGTTCGAAGAGGAAAAGAAAATAACCGTTTGGGAAAAAACTCCTTTAGCAATGGCGAAAGCAAAAAATATTGATCCTGAAGATTTACCTGAATGGACTAAAATTACTTCTCAGAATATTAGTTTTGAGGCACGAGCAAATGTTCAATCAACAATTCAAAAATATGTTGATACAGCTATTTCATCAACTTTTAATCTTGTTAATAGTGCTTCAGTAGAAGATGTAATGAACATTTATCTTACCGCATGGAAAAAAGGCTTAAAAGGCGCTACTGTATTTAGAGATAGATGTGCTAAGATTGGTATTCTATCTGGGATTAATGAAAATACCGAAGACCTCAATCCAGCTACACCGCCTAAATTTGAAATTAATGAAGTTTGGAAAAATTTTGTTACTGGCAAGGTTAAAGAGTATGAAACAAAAGTCGAAATTGAAGATACTGTTTATAAACAAAAACGTTATGAAATTGAATTATGTCCTCTATGTAAATCTGTTTTAATAAAAAAAGAAGGATGTATGCAGTGTTCAAACAATGATTGTGATTATGAAAAGTGTTCCATCTAAATGTAAATTGAGATATTGAGCAAACCGCTTAATATCTCTTTTCTTTTAAAGTATAATTATGTTATAATTTATTTGTTTAAAATTTCATGAAAAGGATTGAATATGGACACTTTATTGTTTGCGATTAATTCAGTATTACCAATTATAATATTAATGGCTTTAGGTTATTTTTTGAAACGAATTGGTTTCATAAATGACAATTTTTTGAAAATTGCTAATAAGTATGTATATAGAATTGCTTTGCCTGCTTTACTTTTTTATAATATTTATAAAATAGACTCTTTGAATAATATTGAATGGAACCAAATTGTTTTTGCTGTTTTAGGTATTATGTTGTTATTTATTATTGGTATGATTGTAGTTAAAATTTTTGTTCCAGATAAAAGGCAAAAGGGTGTTGTTGTTCAGGTATTATTTAGGGCAAATTTTGCGATTATAGGTATACCTTTAGCACAGGCTATTGGCGGATCAATCGCTGTTGTTCACTTAGCTATGATCTCAGCTATAGCTATTCCTTTAATGAATGTTTTATCGGTTATTTCACTTTCAATGTATGTGGAAGAGAAACAACCTGGGCAAATTAAAAAAACATTACTCAAAATAGTTAAAAACCCATTAATAATTGGTATTGTATTAGGGTTGGTGACTTTATTTATTCGTGGTTTTATACCTAAAAATATCGATGGTAACTATGTTTTTTCGCTTGAAGAACATCTAAAATTTATTTATTTGCCAATTCAATGGTTGGGAGAAACCACTTCACCAATCGCTTTAATTGTGCTTGGAGGTGGATTTCAATTTTATGTTATTAAAAACTTATCAAAACAGATTTTTATTGGAACATTTCTAAGAACTATTATCTCGCCATTATTAATCTTAAGTTTAGCTATTATATTAGATGAATATTTAGAATATTTTAACTTTAATTATTTAGTTTATCCTGCATACATCGCATTGTTTGCTTCACCAACAGCTATCACTGGAGCAGTTATGGCGAAAGAAATGAATAATGATTATGATTTAGCTAATCAATGTGTTGTTTGGACAACAATTATTTCGATTTTTACAATATTTATCACTGTATTGATTTTCAAATTAATGAATTTACTATAAAAAAATCCAACAAAAGTTGGATTTATTTTATCTTAATATATATTTCAGTGTTTTCAGGATCTAAAATATGAATTCCTTCATTCGTTTCTTGATATTTAATATTTGCTGCTTTTACATTTTCAATAGTTCTTAGGTATTTTTCACAATTTGGATATGTGATTGTAAATGATTTCATTTTATTGTGACTGATACTATGAGAACGCCAACTATTTAATGCTAAATGATGATGATAATTTTTGTCTGACATAAATACAGCATTTTTAATAGTTTCATTGACTATATCAAAACCAATGATATTGTTATAAAAAGACTTTGATTCGCCTAGATTATCTACTTGTAAGTGTAAATGCCCAATTATTGTTTCGGTTGGCATTTTTGAAAATATTTCATAATCTGGAATAGAGTAATAAACGCCTTTATAATCGAATGGTAAAGTATCCATTTGGATTTTGTTATCTTTGTTTACCCATTCAGTATCATCTTTGTCACAACTTATTTCAATACCAAATCCATCTGGATCTTGTAAATAAATCGCTTCACTTACAGAATGATCTGCAGCACCATCAATTGGTATTTGTTTGTCTATCAAATGATGGAGAAATTTTCCTAATGATTCTCTTGTGGGGAGTAAAATTGCAAAATGATAAATATTCATTTTATCATTAGAATTATTAACTATATTATCTTGATGTAATCTTATTAATTCAGTTTTGTGATCTACAGTTAATGCAACGTATTCATTAGTTTCTTTTAAGATACTAAAACCAAGGTTATTCGTGTAGAATTTTTTGCTTTTATTAAGGTTTTTTACTAGTAGATCAATTCTTGAAATATGAATTGCATCTTTATGATAGTAATAAATCATAGTTATTCTCCTTCAATTCCTAATTATAACGAAAAAAGACAATAATTCCTTGTAATATGCTTATAAATATTTCTTAATATCCAATAAATAACTTGCTTTTTTAGATAAACTTTGATAAGATATATATCGGCCTTTAAAATAGGATATGCGATACCTTTACTTATCAAATGCATAATCTAACAATTATGGCGATTAGCGCTCATAGCTCAATTGGATAGAGCGTTTGACTACGGATCAAAAGGTTTCGGGTTCGACTCCTGATGGGCGCGCCAGTATACGGGAAGTAGCTTAGCTTGGTAGAGCGCCTGGTTTGGGACCAGGAGGTCGCAGGTTCAAATCCTGTCTTCCCGACCATCTTAGAAAAAGAAGAGTAAGGCGACTTACTCTTTATCTTTTATTTGGACCCTTAGCCAAGTGGTAAGGCATGGGACTGCAACTCCCTCACCGCCGGTTCAAATCCGGCAGGGTCCTCCAATGTATAAATGACAAAGATGCTTTTTATAAAGGCATCTTTTTTTTCTTTAACAGTATAGTTAGACATCAAGTCTAATGTTGCCAAAACAATACAACGAGGATAAAATGATAAAAATTCTATCCTCGTTGGCTTGACGCGACTAAATACTTATGATATGATATATTCAAGGATAAAAATTTTAATAAATTAGTCACGAGGTGTTTTTATGAATAAGTTACCTTTTAGTATTGATCTAAACAAAGTTGAGATACTGAAACAATTAAATGATGCAAATCATCATATTGGAGAGTTGAAAGGGATATTAAAACTTTTACCGAATCCAAATGTGGTTTTGAGTTTGATCAATTTAAGTGAGTCAAAAGATTCAACCGCGATAGAGAACATCATTACAACATATGATGAAATATTTAAAGAAATTGTTTCAAATACACCATTAGGTGGTAAACCAAAAGAAGTTATTAATTATAAGAAAGCCATAGAATATGGTTTAGAACTTATTAAACAAAAAGGATTTATAAGCACAAATACCCTCGTAGAGATTCAAAACATCATCGAGCCCAACAAAGGTGGTATTAGAAAGCTACCAGGAACTGTAATTATGAACGATAAAAATAATGGAATTGTACATACGCCACCTCAAGATGAGACCGAGATTAGAGATCTAATGCAAAATTTAGAAATATTTATTAATGACAATGAAGACTATGATCCACTTATTCAACTAGCCCTCATTCACTTTCAATTTGAAAGTATCCATCCATTTTATGATGGAAATGGAAGAACCGGAAGAATATTAAATATTTTATATTTAGTTTTAAAACAAAAAATTCAACAGCCTATTTTATACTTAAGTAAATATATTATTGAGCATAAAGACAAATATAATGAACTATTAAGAAAATGTAATGAAAGGCTTATTTATATCGAAGATTTTGTTATGTATATATTAAAAGGAATTTCTGAGACATCTCAACATACTGTTAATCTTATTTTAAGAATTAATCAATCCATTGAACTTACAAAAGAAGAAATGAGAAAGAGACTTCCTGACATTTATAGCTATGAGATAATTGAACATTTATTTTCTCATATGTATACAAAGAATGAATTCTTTAGAGACGGTATAGGTATTTCAAGAGCGACAGCGACAAAATATTTGAAATTACTTGAGAAAGAAGGTTTTATTGTCTCTGAACGAGTAGGTAAGGAAGTCATTTATAAGAATATCCAATTACTAAATCTTGTAAAAGATTAAGTGAAAATCCGGAGGAATAACCTATGAAAAAAGGATATGGTGTTTTTGGAAAAATTAACACTATTTACTCAGTTCATGATCTTCTTAATAAACCAAAAAAAGTTAAAATATATATCAATCTCATGTTAAAGAGGATTCGCAATTAGATTATATTTCAGGATTATATAACTTAACTGCAATCAGCGAATATGATATTACAAAAAATTACAACTATACCATATCTAGACCCAATGAATATTACCTGAAGACGATGAGATTGAAGCATAATGGATAGTGGCGAATGGGAGAAGAAAGCCAACAAAAATAAAGCAACACACAATATTTGAAGGTAAAACTCCGTAATGTATACATCAAAATCAGGTAAAACTCCGTAATAAAGACACAAGTTGATTACCCAAAGATGCTTTTTATTAAGCATCTTTTTTTAAATATAAAAATTTAGCTATTAAGTGATTTTGTGAATGATTTGTTTTCATATTTATTTAATTTATTCATTAAAATATAAAAACCCAATTCAGTATAAAACTGAATTGGACTTTAATTAAAAATATTAATATATTTACTTGACTGTTACAAATACAATTATTTTTAGATTAAAATTTATAAATAGTTTTATATAATTTTAACCAAGGAATGAAAAATATTATTCATTTGAGTCAGATTTATTTTGATACATATTTTTCTCTGCTTTTAGAAAGATGTTATGAATATCTTGGGTTTCTAGTGTTTTTGTATCTAATCCAAATGAAATTGATAACGTTAATTTATCATCACTTTCTTTCTTGAAAATAGTTTGCACCCTTTTAATGAATTTTTGAGATTCTATTTTTGATGTGTTTGGTAATATCATAACAAACTCATCTCCGCCCCAGCGAGCAACAATATCGTTTTGTCTTGACTCTTGTTTTAGTGTATTGCTAATGCGTTTTAGTAATTCATCACCTTTGTTGTGTCCATAAGCATCATTAACTGATTTTAAACCATCGACATCTCCCATAATGATAGTTATAGGAAGATTTCTCTTGTTATCAAGTCTTTTTAATTCTTCATCAAAAAAACGTCGATTATATAATTGTGTTAAACTATCATGATAACTAATATATTCAATTTGCATTAAATGATCTTGTTTTTCGATAAAACTCCATAATCCTGTTAGCATGATTGTAATTTGTTTTGTATCTTCACTAGTATAATCACCCTTTGTGTTGAATAAAACAGCAACATGAATTTGGTGAACGCCCTGAACACTTACAAAAATATAATTTGAAATATTTTCTTTAATTTCAGAAGAAAATAAACTGGTTTGAGTTACATTGTTTTCAATTACGGGGTCTTTATTTTTGATATGAGTCAGTAGACTTTTGTTTTTTCCTAATATTTGAGATAAATTTTCTTTTATGATTTTATCTTTAACATTCTTAAAAGTATGTGATCTTAAAGTAATTTTATTATCATCATTTATTGAAAATAATATTCCTAATTTTGTGTCTGAAATGACACATAGTTCATTAAGTATGTGATTAAAAGAACCTTCATTTGTTTTATAATCTTTTTTAAAAGCTTCAATAATAATATTATTGTGTCCATATATACGTTGTAGTTCATTAGTTTTTGAGCGAATTCTTTTACGAATCATAATCACATAAAGAACTGAAAATAGAGCGATTATTGTAGCGAAAATAGGGATAGCGTATGTGAGAATTTCCTTAATAGTAATGGAATTATCTTCTATCAAAAAAGGAAACCATTTTTGATATAATTCATCATATGTTCCGTTTTGTGATGTTATAGCCAAACCTTCGTTTAAAATTGAAAGTAATTCAGCATCTCCCTCAGTTACAGCAAAGCAAAATTTTTGTTCATAGCCTTCTAGATTTAGTTTATATCTTGAAACGCCATCATCATCATAGATATATACAGGTTCTACGTTGTCTAGTTCTTCATCAGAAATAATTTTTTGGCCAACTAATCCATTAGCTAGAACAGCATCATATTCTCCTTGTGATAATAGATTAAAAGCTTCAGTGTAGGTGCTAGTAGCAATTAATTCATCATCGAGTCCTATTGATATAGCCCATTCTTGTGAGTTGTCACCATCTAATACCAATATATCTTTCCCAAATAAATCATCTTGAGATTGAATTCTTGTGTCACTTTCTCTAACAAAAATATTTCCACGCATAACTATATATGGGATAGTAAAGTCAAAATATTCATCCCGATCATCAGTATAGCCAACTAGCGGTAAAACATCTAACTCATCATTGATTAATTTAGCTTTAATAATATTCCAATAATCTATTTCAAATTGAACTTCAAATCCCATTTCAGCCCCAACAGCTTCTAAAAGTTCTACAGAAAACCCATCTGCTTCTCCGTTCTCTGTTACTGAAAATGGAGGGTAATCGTATTCTGTCGCACTAAGATACACTGTAATATTATCTTGGGATTGGACTGATTGTGATATTTTTGGCAAACTAAAAAAAGCAAAAAAGCTTAATAAAAAAGTCAATAATATTAATTTGAATAATCGCTTTTTCATAGACCTTACCTTAATTTCCTTCGGGAATTTAAAAATTTCTATATCTAGTTATTATAATTATAGCACAAGCACTTGTTTTTTTCATTTTTTCTGATATTAATAAATATTGTTAGAAAAAATATAATGGTCAAAATTAATCTCAAAACAAAATATAGAAACACGTATAAAAACATGATTGAAGATAGTTGCCTTTTTTGAAAGTCTATCTATGGTATAATATATTTGGAAAAATATATTTTAAAGGTTGATAAAATGAAATATAAAAAAGAATTAGATTTATTAAAAATGAATATTAATGATATCTACGAAAGATCCAATGAATTAATAATTGATGTTTCATTTAAAGGGGAAGAAGATATAGTTACATCCACAGATTTATTTATTGAAAAGAGTATAATTGAAGTTATTAAATCAAGATTTCCTAACGATCATTTTCATACTGAAGAGTTTAACAGTGAAACTACTTTAAAAAATAGAACTTGGTTAATTGACCCTATTGATGGAACAACTAATTATGCTGTTGGATTAGATTTTTTTGTATTGCAAATTGCTTTATATGATCAAGGCGATATAGTTTTATCTTATATTTATGCTCCTAAACAAAATAATACTTATTATGCCATTAAGGGTTTTGGCGTATATTTAAATGAAAAAAGATATTATATTAATGACAAAAAAACATCAAACTTTATGGTTTCTATGGTTGGATTAACACAAGATAGAATTGATAGAACATATTTTTATAGACTAATTGATTTATCAATTGATAATAAATTTAAAATCAGGATGTTGGGGTCTATTGGTTTTGAACTTGCTTTAACTTCTGAAGGAATGTTTAATATATTTTATACAAACGTTACTAATCTATGGGACTTGTTTCCTGGTGTTTTATTGCTTAAAGAAGCAGGTGCTATTTTGTTGAATGAAAAGGGTGAGCCTTATCAGTTGAAGGACAAAAATTTATTTGTTTGTAAGGACGAAAAAACAAAGAAATTATTAATAGATTCTATAATTTAGCATACAATTCATTTTGAAAGCAGTCAAGTGTTGTAAAGGGTGCTAAAAAGAGTACTATGGCTGAGCTTGATAGTTTAACAAATAAAAGCGAAAAAATATAAACTTTTTAATCCCATAAAAATTTATTTGAAAAATGGCACATCTTTTGATGTGTTTTTTTAAGTTTATTAATAAAATAGTTTGACATAATATTTTCTTTGATTTATAATATAGATGAATATAAATATAGATATCTATCTATATCGATAATTATCTATAAATGGAGGTTGTTATGAAAACTAATTTAGCGAATATTTTTAAGGCTTTAGGGGATGAAAATAGATTAACATTACTTGATTTAATAACAAAAGGAGAAACTTGTGGTTGTACATTAATAGATAAATTAAATGTCTCTCAACCAACTATGACTTATCATATTAATATTTTAGAAAACGCTGGATTAATTACCTCAAGAAAAGAAGGAACTTGGAGAAAACTATTTATTAATAAAGAAGCACTAATAACTATTTCAAATTTTATAGCTGATCTAGAAAGTTCGGAGGAAACTGTTAATGGTTAAAACCTTCTTTGAATGGCTTAACAATCAACTATTAAGAATGGAATGGTTGGATAAAATTATTAAATGGTTTTTTAGCGAAATTGTTAAAATTGATGAAACATCCTTGTTATTTAAAAGTATTACTTTTTTCTTTTATGATGTTATCAAAATCTTTATTCTATTATCAGTTTTAATTTTTTTAGCTTCTTATATTCAATCATATTTTACCCCAGAAAGAACAAGAAAAATTTTATCTAAATTCAAAGGTGTTTGGGCCAATATTATTGGCGCATTACTGGGAACAATAACACCATTTTGTTCTTGTTCATCAATACCAATATTTATTGGTTTTACTAAAGCTGGATTACCTGTTGGTGTTACATTTTCATTTTTAATATCTTCGCCTTTAGTTGATTTAGCGTCAGTTATTTTGTTAGCAAGCATTTTTGGTTGGCAAGTTGCTTTAGCTTATGTTCTTGTTGGATTGGTTATAGCAGTTGTCGGTGGTACTTTGATTGGTATATTTAAAATGGAAAGATATGTAGAAGATTTTGTTTTAGCGAATGGTAATAAAATTGAATTAGATGATGTAGAAGAACAAACCTTATCAAAAAAGGATAGAGTAGAATATTCTTGGGAACAAGTAAAAGAAATTATTAATCGAGTATGGATATATATTCTAATTGGTGTTGGTATTGGTGCTATTATTCATGGTTTTATTCCACAAACATTTATAGAAATTATTTTAGGTGATAACAATCCTTTTTCTGTTCTATTAGCAACTATTGTAGGAATACCAATGTATGCTGATATATTTGGCACTTTACCAATTGCGGAGGCACTTGTTTTAAAAGGCGTAGGGATTGGAACTGTATTAGCGTTTATGATGGCTGTAACAGCTCTATCATTACCATCTATGATTATGATAAAAAAAGTCGTGAAAAATCAATTATTATTTATGTTCGTAGGAATAGTTACAGTTGGAATAATAATAATGGGATATCTATTTAATGCTTTTAGTTATTTATTAATTTAAAA
>JAIPGD010000016.1 GCA_021736305.1 Candidatus Izemoplasma sp. | reverse complement strand
GTTTCAAAATCTTATGGAATAATGGTTCATAGAAAAGCTTGTAATAATATTGATAGTTATGATGAAAATCGTTTAATTGATGTTTATTGGGGAGAAGATTTAACTAAAAAATATATTACTAGTTTAAAAATTTATGTTTTGAATCGTGATAATATTTTAGCTGAAATCATCAATGCTTCTACATCTTCTAAAGGAAAAATTGTCCAAGTTTCTGCTCATACTAATAATGTTAAAGAAGGAACTATAGTAACCAAAATTGAAATTGGAAGTGTTTCCGAATTAGAGTCGCTTATTTCAAACTTGCAAAAAGTTAAAGGTGTGTATTCGATCGAAAGGTTAGGAACATGAGAGTATTAGTTCAAAGAGTTTTAAGAGCTAGCGTTATTGTAAATGGAAAAGAATATAATAAAATTAATCAAGGATATTTGCTATTTGTTGGTTTAAATAATCAAGATAAACTAGAAGATCTAGATTATTGTGCACGTAAAGTAGCAAAACTAAGAATATTTACTGATGATAATGATTTAATGAATTTAGATATAAATAAAATTAACGGTGAGATATTATCGATATCACAATTTACTCTTTATGGAGATGTTAAAAAACAAAATCGCCCTGGTTTTACAGATGCAATGGAGTTTAATAAAGCGAAATTGATGTATAAAGAATTTAACGAAATATTGAAAAATAAATATAATTTAAAGGTATATGATGGGGTTTTTGGTGAAAATATGGAAATTTCATTAGTAAACGATGGTCCAGTAACAATATTAATTGATACTGAAAAATAACTAAATAACTATATTTGACTAGTTATAGAAAATTTAATATAATATTTATATAAAAATAATTGGAGGACATTATGGAAAAAAAAGAAGTTATCTTCACAAAAATCAAGGAAATGATAGTACAAGAATTAGGTGTTAAACCAGAAGTGGTAAAACTTGATGCGGGTTTAGCTGAGGATTTTGGAGCTGATTCACTTGATGCTTTAGAACTCTTCAATCAAATTGAAAGTGAGTTTTTAATCACTATTACTGATGAGGCAGCGACTGACATGAAAAATGTACAAGACTTAGTTGATTTTGTCGTTGATAGTGTTAGTGACGATTATTTTGAATAAAAACTAAATATCGTCCTTTTTAGGGCGATTTTTTTTAGAAAGGAATAACGATGATTAGAAGAATAAAAGGAACATACGATATTTTACCTGAAGAAAGCGAAAAGTGGCAAAAGATAGAAGATGTAATGCATAAAGTAGCGAGAATTTTTAATTTTAAAGAAATTCGAACTCCTATCTTTGAGGCTTCAGAGTTATTTCATCGTTCTGTAGGAGAAACAAGCGATATAGTAAAAAAGGAAACTTATGATTTTCAAGACAGAGGCAATCGCTCAAATACTTTAAGACCAGAAGGTACTGCGCCGATAGTAAGAGCAGTAATTGAAAATAAATTATATGCAGACCCATCACAACCGCAAAAGTTGTATTATTTTGGGCCGATGTTTCGTTACGAAAGGCCACAAAAGGGAAGGCAAAGACAATTTCATCAGTTTGGTGCTGAAGTTATTGGTTCTAATTCACCTTTAGTTGATGTTGAAATCATTAATTTTGCAATAACTTATTTAAATGCTTTAGATATTAAAGATGTTATTGTCAAAGTTAACAGTCTAGGAGATAAACAATCAAAAGAAACCTATTTAAACGTACTTAGAGACTACTTAAAACCAAATGTGGATAAGTTATGCGAAGATTGTCAAAGAAGGTATATAGAGAATCCTATGAGAGTTTTGGATTGTAAAATTGACCAAAAAAATCCAGTTGTTTTAAGTGCTCCTAAACCTCTAGATTATTTATCTGACTCAGCAAAGTATCATTTTGATCATGTTATTTCTGGCTTGAAAGCTTTAGAACTAGATTTTGAAATAGATAAAAACTTAGTAAGAGGTTTAGATTACTATACTCATACTGTTTTTGAAGTTTTGAGTAAATCAGATCAACTTGGCTCTCAATCAACAATAGTTGGTGGTGGAAGATACAATGATTTAATTTCCGAATTAGGTGGACCAGATACACCCGCTGTTGGCTTTGCTTTTGGTGCTGAGAGATTATTGTTGGCTTTAGAAGATTCACCATTGTTCAAAACTGAAATTGAAATACATGCTTACTTTATTAATTTAGATAATATGTTTGAAAATGATGCTTTAAAAATTATTAATGATCTTAGATTAGGTGGGTTAATGATTGATTATGATTTTCTAAATCGCAGTTTAAAAGCTCAATTTAAACAAGCTGATAGGCTAAAAGCTAAATATTATTTGATTTATGGTCAAAAAGAAGCAGAAGAACAAATTATTAATGTAAAAGATTCTGATACTGGTAAGCAAGTTAGCGTTCCTATTAATGATTTATATGATTATTTAGTTCAACAATTTCAATCAAATAATTGTGAGGGCTGTAGTAGTCGCTAAAAAACTATAAATCTATTTATTAATCTTCAATCTGTGATATAATTAAATTTAGGATGTGTGATATGAATAAGAATAAAATAAGTGATGATAAACTTAATCGTACAATAAAATACCTTGTTATTATATTGCTAGCAATGGGGATTTTACTTGTTTCAATTCAATTCAGTGATTTTTGGAATTGGATTTTATCAGCTATTAAAGCAGTTGTTATTCCGCTTGGTTTAGCTTATATATTTGCTTTAATTCTTTTTCCTTTAATTCGTTATTTGGAAAATAAAGGAATAGGACCTAGAGGGTTTTCATTAGCCTTGGTATTTGTGATTGCTGTTGGGTTAATATTTGCTGGTTTTTATTTCATTACACCTTTAATTATCAATGAAATTCAAAGTTTCTTTGAAAATGATTTTCCTGGTATTATAGAATATATCACAACTGATTTGCGAGATGACTTTATTTTTGGTCCAAATATTTATGATCAAATTAGAGATTACATTGTTCAGTCTGATATTTTAAATGAAACTTTGCAAACATTTGTTCCAAATCTAATTACAAATATATCTAGTTGGATAATCCCTTTAATTACAAGTATTGCTTTGTTACCGATTTTGTTATTATATTATTTATATGACTATGAACTTATTGGAGATAATATAAGAGGAATTATTCCTAAAAAATATGAAAAAGATGTTTCAAAATTATCATCTAGATTAAATGAAACTGTTGGTGCATATTTAAGAGGACAATTAATGTTGATGATTGCTTTAGGTTCAGTTGCAACAATTATTTATAAGTTAATTGGTTTAAAATATTATTTTGCATTTGGACTATTAGCTGGTGTTACAAATATTATTCCTTATTTTGGGTTAATTATTGCAGCATTGCCACCAATTATATATTCTTTTATCGCTTCAGGTGGACCAGGACCTTTATTAGTTCTCATGGTTAACTTTGTGCTTCAGTTTATTGAAGGTAATATTTTTCAACCGCTTATCATGTCGCATCAACTATCTATTCACCCAATATTAATTATTATTTCCATTCTTTTCTTTGGATCATTATTTGGCGCTATTGGTGTTATTTTCGCATCACCAATTGCCGCTTCTATAAGAGTGTTTTATCATTTCTTTAGAGATTTAAGAAAAGAAAAATTACAAAGTGGTGTCTCCGAGGCAAAAGGATCATGATTAATAATCAAAAAGAAAAAATTTACTCTTATTATGAAATTGGTGGAATATTATTCTATTGGACAATGATATGTTTTTTGCCAATTATTCTTGTATTTTTATACTTATTTGATATTGATAAATCAGTAGATATTAAAGAGTTTATGTTAATATTACTAAGCGTTAATTTTTTCTTAACAATCGTTGGTACAGTTGTTTTGATAGTAAAAAAAGATAAACTAAAACGGAGAATTAAAGCTCATTATCGAGGAGAATTTTTGTATTTATTATTTTTAAGTGGCTTTGCAATTTTAGGATCAGTTGTAATTTTTGATTATCTACAAGGCAATCGGGCTTATATCGCTAATATATTAGTAGTATTAACTGCTGTTATCTTATATTTATTGAGTGTTCTAGGTAAAAAATATTTCAAGTTTGATTATATGAGAAGAAAATAACGGCTGCTTTGCGGCCTTTATTTAATAGGAGTGATTATGAAGTTTAATCGTTTAGAAAATTTAATAGGTGAAGATAAACTTAAGTTATTAGCAAATAAAAAAGTTGTTGTTTTTGGTCTTGGCGGTGTTGGCTCTTTTGCAGCCGAAGCTTTAATTAGAAGTAATATTTTGGATTTAGTTATTGTAGATTATGATTTGGTAGATATTAGTAATATCAATCGTCAGCTAATCGCATTAGAAACAACTATTGGGCTTAAAAAAACGGAAGTGTTTAGAAATAGAGCTATATCAATAAATTCTAATGCAAATGTAGAAATATTCAACTATAAAGTTGATAAAAGTAATATTGACGAAATATTATTTGAAAAACCAGATTTTGTATTAGATTGCATTGATGATGTTGAAGCTAAAGTCTTATTAGCGAAAGAATGTTATGATCGAGATATTCCAATAATTTTAGCAATGGGATTTGCAAATAAATTCCATCCAGAAAAAATAAAAATTTCTATATTGAAAAATACAAGTGTTTGCCCACTAGCTAAAGTTATGCGAAAAAAAATAAGAGATATTGGGTTACCTTTAGATATTCCTGTAGTATTTTCTGAAGAGACTCCATCTCAAGTAATTGATCCAAATGTACTTGGTTCAACTGCGTATTGTCCTAGTACAGCTGGTTTGATAATGGCATCCTATGTCATAAATAAGTTTATAGAAAGCGGCGATTAATTATGAAAAAAATTATTTTAGCTGGTGGATGTTTTTGGGGAGTCCAAGCTTACTTTGATTTAGTTAAAGGAGTAGAAAAGACTATTGTTGGATATATTGATGGTAGTACTAAAGAACCTTCTTATATGGATGTTTTGAATGGAAGCGGACATGCTGAATCTGTTCGTGTTGAATTTGATGAAAAAATAATTGATTTAAAGAAATTATTAGATCATTTTTTCAATATTATTGATCCAACTTTAATTAACAGACAAGGAAATGATTTAGGTAAATCATATCGAACTGGTATTTATTGTTTTAATAAAGTTGATTTAGAATTTGTGAAAAGTTATATTGATTCAATTCGAGAAAACTATCATAAAAAGATTCAAACAGAAACAAAATTAGCAGAAGATTTTTATCCTGCAGAAATTTATCATCAAAATTATTTAGATAAAAACCCTGGTGGATATTGTCATATAAATTTAAATAAAGTTAAAAATATTGAAGAATAGTATATAAATATATTTAAAATAAAATAATATAACAAAAGCATAGTTGAGGTGAATTTATGAAAAGAGAAGATTATATTAGTTGGGATGAATACTTTATGGGAGTTGCTGCTTTATCAGCAATGAGATCAAAGGATGATACTTCTCAAGTTGGTGCATGCATTGTTAATCAAAGAAACCGAATTGTTGGCATTGGGTATAATGGGTTTCCGATAGGTTGTTCAGATGATGTTTTGCCATGGAAAAGAGAAGGTGACTATCTTGATACTAAATATGCTTATGTAGTTCACGCTGAAGCGAATGCAATATTAAATAGTAATTCAGAATTATTAAACTCTAGAATATTTGTTACTTTGTTTCCTTGTAATGAGTGTGCAAAATTGATTATTCAATCAGGGATAAATGAAGTAATCTATTTAGAAGATAAATATCCTTCATCTCCAGCAATTTTAGCATCAAAGAAATTATTTCATTTGGCAAATGTTAAAATAAGAAAACTTAACAATTATAATGTGAGGATAAAAAATGAAAGAACTAACTGATTATTTATGGCCCAAGATTAAATTACTGCTTGTACCTTATGTAATCTTAATGTTTCTTTTGGTTTATAGAATTGATTTTCAGATTTCTGCTCCTGGTGGAATTACAGAAGTTGAGTCTTTAATACAGGTAGATTACGAAGTAAATGAGATAAAAGGTTCTATTTCTTCAACATATGTTATTTCCTTTAAAAGACCTACGATATTTCAATTTGTAATAAGCGATTTTTCACCTTATAATCAAGTTATTATTTTACCAGATTATTATGCGCATTATACTGATCAAGAAATAAGAGATATTAGTTATTTACAGAAAATGACAAGCGTAGATGCTGCAGTTATAGTAGCTTATCAAAATGCAAGTCAAGTAAATTCAGAAATAGTATTTACTGATTCAGATGTTTATAAACAGATTTTAGTTTATGGTAAAGCTGCTGAACTTAGTAATTACGATCAAATTGGTTTGGGTGATGAATTTATCTCAATGGTTGGAGTATCTAATAATGTTATTAGTGCAGAAGATATATATGATACTGGTTTAGAAAATTCTTTAGTCACTAATATGAGTGATGAAGATTTTCACGAATTTACTTTCAAAGGTGAAGTTGGAGAATATCAAGTTAGTTTAACGAAGACGGATATAGAAGAAAATCTTTCTTTAAATCAATATTTATTGGTAAGTCAATCAAATATATATCCGAAATTTACTGAAAAAGATTCAAATATTGGTGGACCATCTGGTGGACTTTTACAGACACTCTCTATTTATAATATGTTAGTTGAAGAAGATATTACCAAAGGTTTAAAAATAGCTGGAACTGGTACAATTAGATATGATGGTAGCGTTGGTTATGTTGGAAGTATTAAGCAAAAGATTGCGACAGCTTATTTAAATGATGTTGATTTATTCTTTATCCCTGCAATTGATGAAAGATATTCTTCACATAATTATTTAGAAGCTTTAGCTGCTTGTGAAGAATTTGGTATTAATCCAGAAGGTTGGTTAATTCCAGTTGCTAGTTTTTCTGAAGCAATAAGTTATTTAGAAGGAATTGAATAATATGAAAGAATTTAATATTTTATGGAAAAGTTTTATCAAAGAAGTTAATACATCAATGATTTTTGAAACCCTTTTTGCTAGCTTATTTTATTCACTATTTATAATTATTCCAACAATTTTAATTTATGCGCAAATTATATCTATGTATTATCATTTACTTAATTTATGGATTGGTTTGATTATTATTTCAGTGATTTTTATACATTATTTTCAATTGATTTTGTGGAAAAAAGCAATCTATTTAAAGAAAGATGAAGTAAAAACTAATATCAATAAGCTTTTTATGTATCAATTATTTATAGATTCCATTATAATAGTTATAATTGGGTTGTTATTTATTTTTATTTTTATACCAATGATGCAAATTTAGGGGGACATATGAAAAAATGGATTATAGTGACAATTGTGCTTTTAGCGATTGATCAAATCACAAAATATTTAGTTGCAGCTAATGAGGTAAACAAGGCCTTAATAGAAGGCTTTTTGCATATAACTTATGTAAGAAATACCGGAATGGTTTTTGGCTTCTTTCAGGGCGCTACCAGCCAGTACTATTTGTTGTTAGCGTTATTTGCGGCAATTGCATTAGGATTATTTATTACGATGTTTATTAAAAATGATTTTAGTGATAAACGTACAAAATGGTATGCATTAGCATTGTCTTTACTTATTGCTGGCACCTTAGGAAATGCAATTGATAGATTATTTCAAGCAGATCATGGTGTAATTGATTTTATTGATTTTCAAGGTATAGGTAGTTTATGGACTTATATTTTTAATTTCGCTGATGTGTTTTTAAATGTAGGGTTAGTTTTATTGTTTATTGATGTGTTCTTTTTAGAAAATAAAAGGAAGAAAAATTATGAGTGAAAATACACTAGTTTTAAAAGTTGATAATATTGATAAAACTATAAGAATTGATAAATATATTGCTGAAAATGTTAAAGTATTATCAAGATCTAATGTAAAGTCTTTAATTGATGAAGATCTAATTTTGGTTAATGATGAATTTATTAAGCCAGCTTATAAAGTGAAACTTAATGATATTATTGAAATACTTGAAATGGAAACATCATCAACTGATATTAAGCCAGTGAAAATGGATTTGAATATTGTTTATGAAGATAGTGATTTATTAGTTGTTAATAAAAAATCCGGTATGGTCGTACATCCAGCTCCAGGTCATTATGATGACACGTTAGTAAATGGACTTTTATATCATTTTAAATCACTTTCAGATATTAATGGATCTTTACGCCCTGGAATTATTCATAGATTAGATAAAGATACAAGTGGTCTTTTGATGGTTGCTAAAAATAATTACGCTCACGAAATATTAGCAGAAGAATTACATGAAAGAAAAACAAAACGAGAGTATATCGCTTTAGTTAAAGGATTAATAAAAAATAAAAAAGGTCGCATAAATGCGCCCATAGGAAGAGATAAAGCAAATCGATTAAAAATGGCTGTTAAATCTGATGGAAAAAAAGCAATTACTAATTTCGAAGTAATAGAACATTATTCAAATATGAGTTTAATTAAATGTAAACTTGAGTCAGGAAGAACCCATCAAATTAGAGTGCACATGCAATATATTAATCATCCTTTAATAAATGATGAATTATATGGTGAAAAAATTGATGATTACGGTCAATATCTACACGCTAAAACAATTGGGTTCACTCATCCAAGAACAAATAAATGGATGGAATTTGATAGCGAATTACCAACTGAATTCCAAAACTATATAAATAAAATAAAAAATTAACAATTAAGTTAATTTTTTATTTTGTCCATATTCTTATAATTTGTTTTTGCTATAGTATTAAAAATATCTTCTCCATGTTTCAAATAAATTAATTTGCCAATAGCATCTACTGCCCCTGATGCCCCTTTTGGTAGAGTTACATCAATCTTATTGCTTAATTCATCCATTTCATTTAAAAATTTATATCGAGCTATAATAGCAGCTACAGCAACGCTTTGATGAATTGATTCTGCCTTTTCAATTAAACTTATATTTTCTAAAGTTTCTTGATCTTTTAGATATTTAAAATAGTTTTCATTAGAACAAAACTTATCAATTATTATTTCATCATAGTTTATATTTTTACTAACCATCTTCTTAATTGCATAGTTATGAAGGTAAGCTTTAATTTTGTTTAAATTATATCCTTGTTTCGTTAAGTCATTAAATTTCTCGTTATTTAATACAAGAATATGGTGAGGAATTTTATCAATTAATTTTGGAGCAATCTCTCTAATTATAGTATCGGAAATATTTTTACTATCTTGTATATTTAACTCGCTTAAAAATGGATAGTTTTTAGGGCAAACTAAAGCAGCACAAACTACTACTGGGCCAAAAAAATCCCCAGTGCCTACTTCATCGGTGCCAATCACACATTTTTTATAATGCTCATTAAAATATAATGATGAATTTTTAGGTTTAGGAATGCTTGGTTGAACACCAGTTACTTTAACCCATTTTTCAAATTCTTCAGTAGCATTTTCACCTTGAAACAAAACTTTATTTGAGTTAAAAACTGTAATTGTAAAATCATCAGTTTTAAAGAGGTATTTTATATGAGGAGCATTTGGTTTAACTGAATAATGTCGATAATAATCGACAAGTTTTTCTAAATACTTATTGTTTATTTCAAAAACTGTCTTCATTGTCTCAACTCCTCTTTTTATTTTATCATAATATGTGATAAAATAGAAGGTGCGGAGTGTGAAATATGATAGCCGATATTAATAAATTAGAGTTTGACAAAATTAAGAATCGATTGCGTAGTTATGCAGTTACTGATTTAGGTAAGGATTCTATTAAAGATTTAAAACCAAAAGCAAACAAAAATTCAATCAATAAAGAATTATTAGAAGTAGAAACAGCCAAGATTTTGATTATTAGATATGATGAAACCCCTTTAACAGGCGTATTAGATATTCGTTCAATTATTAACAAAGCTAGAATTGAATCTGTTTTAACTGTAAATGAATTAATGAAGATAGTTTCTCATCAAGAAGCTTTACAAAGGACAAATCAATACATAAAAAAAGTTAAAGCTTTGGAAATCGATATAACTACTTTAGATGATTATTATTCACGTTTAGTTAATCTAAGTGATCTGAAATTTAAAATTGATCAGGTTATTGATAAAAAAGGTGATATATACGATAATGCATCAGCTACTTTATCGAGAATAAGAAATAAGATCAAAACAATTGAAGAGAGAATCGATTCGAAAATGGCTTCTCTTTTAAAAAGCGAGGCTAATAAATTAAGCGATAGTATTATTACTATCAGAAATAATCGGTTAGTTTTGCCAGTAAAGGCTGAATTTAAAAACTCATTTAAGGGTGTTATTCATGATCAATCAGCTAGTAAAGAAACGGTTTTTATAGAACCATTAAGTTGTTCTAATTTAAACAATCAGTTACAGAGCTTGTTGCTGGATGAAGAGAATGAAATTGATAAGATTTTAAGACAATTAACATTATTTGTTAAAGATAGTGTTGATAATTTACAATTAAATTTAGATCTTTTTACTTACTTGGATATTGTGTTTGCAAAAGCTAAATATGCTGTTGAATTTGATTTTACTAGACCTAATTTAACCGATAAAATTAAATTGATTGATGCTAAACATCCTATGATTGACCCAGAAGAAGTTGTTGGAAATAACATCTTTTTCGGTGATTATCACCACATAATTATTACTGGTCCAAATACAGGTGGAAAAACAGTTGCTTTAAAAACTTTAGGTTTATTAGCCATTATGGTTCAATCAGGACTTTTAATTCCAGTTAAAGAAAATTCTGAAATTATTGTGTTTGATAATATATTTGCAGATATTGGTGATGAACAATCTATTGAACAATCATTATCAACTTTTTCATCCCACATAGGCAATATTATTAGAATATTAAAAAATATGTCAGACAATTCCTTAGTTTTATTAGATGAAATAGGATCTGGTACAGATCCAAAAGAAGGAGCTTCATTAGCTATTTCTATTATTGATCATATACGAAATTTAAAAATATATTCTATGATTACAACTCATTACCCTGAGTTAAAAACTTATGCATATAATCTTAGTAATACTGTTAATGCTTCAGTCGAGTTCGATTTAGAAAGTTTAAAACCGACATATAAATTAAGAATTGGAGTCCCAGGAAGTTCAAATGCAATCTCAATTGCGAGAAGATTAGGACTTAATGAATCGGTTTGTAAAAATGCAGAAAGTGTTTCTTTAAGTTTTGATACAGATGTTACTAAATTAATCAATAAATTAGAAAAGCAAAGTATAAATTTAGAAAACCAAATTACAGAATACGAAAACAAAATTCAAGAGTTAAAGCTACAAGATAACAGGTTAAACGAACTCAAACAAAAACAAAAAGAAGATTACAACAAAAGAATAAAAAAACTTGAAGAAGAGAATGTAGTAAAACAAAAACAAGCTTTAGAAAAAGTTAATAATTTAATTAGTGAATTAGATGAGTTAAAGTCTGAAGCTGAATTCAAGGAGCATAAGCTTGCAGAAATAAAACATAAAAGTAAGAACATTATTGATATTGAGCAAAAATACGAGAAAACGACTGACCATAAAATTTCTGTAGGGGATAGAGTTAAAGTATTATCTTACCAAAGAAATGGCGTTGTAAATAAAAAATTAAAAGAAAAAGAATTTGAAGTTCAAATGGGTGTATTAACCGTTACTGCAAAGGAAGATGAATTAGAATATTTAGGAAAAAACAAGGTTGAACATTCAAAAATAAAATCAGAGCCAATTATAGCTAAGAATGTAAAAGTTGAATTAGATTTACACGGAAAACGTTATGTTGAAGCTATGGAAGAATTAGATAAATTTGTTGATGATTGTTTATTGAATAATTTAGAGTTTGCATATATTGTTCATGGAATTGGGACTCAGGCACTTAAAAAAGGTGTAGAAAAATATGCGAAAAATAATTCGCAAATTAAAAACTACAGATTGGGTGGAGAAAATGAAGGTGGCAAAGGTGTTACGATTATATATTTTAAATAGAATCAAATTAAGGAGTTGTTTGAAATGAAAAACACAGAAAATGGAATCATTATTATTGATAAGCCTAAAGGAATGACATCACATGATGTAGTTGATGTTGCCAGAAAAGCCCTTGATACACGTCGCATTGGACATATTGGAACATTAGACCCTAATGCTACAGGTGTGCTTGTTTTATGCGTAAATAAAGCCACAAAATTAGTAAAGTATTTTTCTGAAAACACCAAAAAATATACTGCAGAAATTGTGATTGGTAAATCTACTGATTCCGACGATTGTACAGGAAAAGTTGTCCACCAAAAAGATGCTTCAAACATAAAAAAGAAAGATGTACTTGAAAAACTAAAAGTTTTTGAAGGAAAAACTATGCAAACACCTCCAAAATTTTCAGCAATAAAAGTTAATGGCTTTAAATTATATGAACTTGCACGTAGAGACATTCAAATAAATAATATTGAACCTAGAGAAGTAGAAATATTTTCGATTGATAATTTCGAAGAATTAGAAACTGGCGAAGAATACCGGTTTAAGGCAGATTTTAAAGTTTCTAAAGGCACATATATAAGGTCGATTGCAAGAGATCTTGGAAATAAACTTGATAATTTTGGTTGTTTAGGTGAACTTAGAAGAACAAGAATTGAGAACTTTCATATTGAAGATGCTCACTCAATAGATGATTTAAAAGAAAATAAAATAAAAGTTGAAGAACCATTTCAATATTTAGATATGCAAAAATTAATTGTAGATGAAAGAGCAAAATCATACATTGAAAATGGACGTTTTCTTGAATTAGATTTATTTAAAAAGAAAACTGATACCATAATTTATTCTAATGAAGGTCAAGTATTAGCAATTTATTATTATGATGAAGAAAAAGATGTTATGAGAATGTCGGTGAAGTGGTGTTGAGAATTGAGTATATTGATTTCGATGATACTATTAAAGATAAAAATGCTATCGCCTGTTTAGGGTTTTTTGATGGTTTACATATAGCTCATCAGAAATTGATTGAAAAAGGTATGGAGTTAAAAAATAAGACAGGTAAGCAATTACTTGTTTTTACTTTTAATCAAAGCATTGGAAAATATCTAAATAATAAACCATTTTATTATTTAACATCTATTGAAGATAAAAAAAACATCCTAGAAAAATATAACGTTGATGTTTTATATGTTTTTAAAGTAACTAAATCTTTTATTAGTATGGAGCCTGATGAGTTTATCCAACAATTTTTAATTGATATGGATTATTTGATTGTTGGATATGATTTTACCTATGGTTTTAGAAGTTTAGGAAATGTATCGCATTTAATTAAATTTGATGAATTTGAAACTGTTGTAATTCCTGAATTAGCTTATCAAGGCGAAAAAATTGGTTCTACAAGAATAAGAATGGCACTAGATGATGGCGATTTAAAACTTGCTAGTTATTTACTAGGAAGGTATTATCAAATTAAAGGAAAAGTAATTAAAGGGCACGGAATTGGAAAGCTCTTAGGTTTTCCTACTGCTAATATTGATTTTACAAATTATTATTTACCGAAAAAAGGTGTATATTTTACTAAAACTATCATTAATAATAAATCCTATTTTGGTGTTACAAATGTAGGAAAAAAACCTACTTTTAAAGATAATTTGATTAGTTTAGAGATTTATATTTTTGATTTAGATGAAGATTTATATGGCCAATATATTACAATTGAATTTATTGAGTATATGCGTGAGGAAGTTAAGTATCCAAACAAGGAATTATTAATTAAACAGATAAAAAAAGATGTATCGCAAGCCAAAGATAGAATCAAAAGGAGTTTTTTATGAAAAAAATCGGAAAGTCATTTTGGATTATTATTGGTATCGCTTCAATATTTTTTCTTATTTTAATTATTTTATCTGCAGTATTAGATTTAGGTGAAAAACTAACAAGGATACATATTTATTTAGAATATGCTTTTTATGGTGTATCTGCAGTGTTGTTTTTCCTTTTATTTATTCGGCCAATTTTTACAATTTTATTTTCACCAAGTTTTTCAATAGATCACTTATTTACTGAAGAACAAAATGCACGAAAGAATTATAATATGTATAAAAAAGTAGCTAAAAATCTAGTGAAAGAAGACTATCTCAGTGACGAAGAAAAACGTTTGATAGAGTTATCAATGTCAGATAGTTTAAAGCTTAAGAAAACTCTTTCTGATATTTTTGATAAAACCATAAAAAAAGAATTAAATAAAATGATTGTTACTTACGCAGAAACAGTGTATTTATCAACAGCTATATCTCAAAATGGCAAATTAGATGCTCTAGCTGTGATAACAATTAATTTGCGATTAATTAAATCACTAGTTGTTAAATGTGGTTTTAGGCCTAATTACTTATCTTTAGGTAAATTATCATTGAATGTTTTAACTACAGCAATTATTGCAGAAAATTTAGAAGATATGAATTTTTCAGAAATATTTCCATCATCCTCAATTAACGCCTTACAAGAAATTCCTTTACTTAAAACTGTAACAGGATCATTTGCACAAGGAATAGGTAATGCGTTATTATCTTTACGGGTTGGAATTATTTGTAGAAATTATTTGTTTATGGATTTAAAAGGTTTAAATAAAAATCAAATTAGAAAAATGGCTTTTGCTGAAGCAGTTATTTTATTACCTAGAGTTATAGCCGAATCCATGAAAAAAATGCCAAATAGAGTAAAAGGGTTCTTTAGCAAAATTTTTTAGTTTAAATATTTGCTTTATACCTATATATTTGTTATAATTTGAAAAGTGAAAAAATACATTGGAGGTATTAAAAAATGACTATTGAAAAGCTAAAAGGATCAAAGGTACGTTTTGATGTGAAAGTATCTGCTGATAAGTTTGAAGAAGGTCTTGATCACGCTTTCAAAATTGAAAACGAAAAAGTTGAAATCAAAGGATTCAGAAAAGGAAAAGCCCCAAGACATGTTTATGAAAATAAATATGGCGTGGAATCATTATATCAAGAAGCAATACAACATGTTTTACAAGATACATATTATGATGCTGTTGTTGATAATAAAATTGATGTTGTTGCTCAACCTAAAATTGATTTAGATCCAAACATAATTAAACGCGGAGAAGATTTTACATACGGTGTTACTGTTGCTGTTAGACCTGAGGTTGAACTTGGTGAATATAAAGATCTTAAAGTAGAAGTTTTACCAGCAAAAGCAAGTGATTCAGAAGTTGAATCTGAAATTGAACGTAAATTAGAACAAAATGCCGAAATGGTTGTTAAAGAAGAAGGCACTTTAGAAAAAGGAAATACTGCTGTATTTGATTTTTCTGGTTCAATTGATGGCGAAAAATTTGAAGGTGGTTCTGCTGAAAATTATGAATTAGAAGTTGGTTCAGGTAATTTTATTCCTGGATTTGAAGAGCAAATGTTAGATATGAAACCAGGAGAAGAAAAAGATGTAGTTGTTACATTCCCTGAAGATTATCAACAAGAATCATTGGCGGGTAAAGAAGCTACTTTTGCTGTTAAATTACACGAAGTAAAAGTCAGAGAAGTTCCTGAGTTTGATGAAGAATTTGTTAAAGATTTAGATATTGATGGTGTTGAAACAAAAGAAGATTATAAAGAACATATTAGAAAAGAATTAGAAACAGCTAAAGAAAAACAAAATGAAAATCATATCCGTCAAGCTGTTGTAAAAAAAGCAACAGAAAACGCAGAATTTTCTATCCCAGATGAAATGATTGAAGAAGAAGCTAATCGTTTATATCAGGGGCAAGTAAACCAAATTAAGCAATATGGATTAGACTTTAAAACATATTTACAATACATGGGTAAAACTGAAGAACAATTTAAAGAAGAATTGAATGCTCAAGCTATAACTTCTATTTCTCAACAATTAGTTATTAATGAAATTGGTAAAAAAGAAGATTTTGAGGTAGATGAAGAAACAGTTAAAGCAAAATATGATGAACTACAAGAACAATATAAATCTCAAAACGTAACTATGGATCAAATTAAACAGGCAATACCTGAATCAGCTGTTAAAGCTGAAATAATCTATGGGAAAACTGTTGATTTCTTAGTTGAAAACGCAAATATCGTTAAAGAGAAGAAAGAAAAATAATATTAATTAAATCAAAATTTCAGAAAAGATTTGACCCTAAGATTTTAGATTAAAATATTAGGGTTTTTTCTTTTATTATGTTAAAATGTTAGGTAGAAGTTTATATTAAAAGAGGTGACGAAAATGTATAATCCAAATGAAATATTCTCAGATCAATTACCAGTAATTGCGGTAAGAGGAGTAATCTTCTTGCCTGTATCAGATATTAGAGTTGAAATTGGACGTGATTTTACTAAAAAGGCCATTCATGAAGCTGAAGAGAATCGTGAAGGACATGTGCTTTTGGTTTTTCAACAAAACCCAAAAATTGAAGATCCTGAATTTGCTGATTTCTTAGAAATTGGTATTTTAGCGAAGATAGCAGTCAAAATAAAATTGCCTAATGGTAATTATAAGATTAAATTCACTCCTATTACTAGGGTTAAATTAGATGACATTATTACAAAGAACCCTTATTATGAAGTAGAATTTACATCGCTTTTACCAAAGGCTGATGATTTTGATGAACAACAAGTTTCAGTTAAAATTCTTTCAAAAGAAATTGTCGAAAATGCTAAGTATTTGTTTAGAGATCAAAAGAAAGTTCTTAATTCACTTAAAGATGGTATTACTTCATCAAAACTTTCTGATTTAATTGCATCTGAATTGAGAATTTCTGAAAATGATAGAATCAAGTATCTAACTGAATTATCAGTAAATAAACGTATCCAATATTTATTGGAAGATATTGAAAAACAAAAAAGATTACAAGCAATTGAAAACAAAATTAATGAAAGCGTTAGAAAATCTTCTGACCAAAATCAAAAAGAATATTATTTGCGTCAAAAGATGAAAGCTATTCAAGAAGAACTTGGTGATTCAAAACAAAGTGATTATGACAAATTTTTAAAAGAAATTAATGAATCAAATATGCCTGAAAAAGTTAAAGAAAAGGCAATGAAGGAATTAAAACGATATGAGTATCTTTCACCTAACTCAAATGAATCAAATGTTGCTAGGACGTATATAGAGACATTAATATCAATTCCTTGGTCTAAAAGTACTGAGGATGAAAAAGATATAAATGTTGCGATAAATAAATTAGAAGAATCACATTATGGTTTAAAGAAGGTTAAAGATAGGATTATTGAGTATCTTTCAGTTAAAATGTTAACTGGTAAAAACCCGCAAACAATTCTTTGTTTATCAGGTCCTCCAGGTGTAGGTAAAACTTCACTAGCAAAATCTATTGCAAATGCCCTAAATAGAAAGTTTGTTAAAACAAGTTTAGGTGGGGTACATGATGAAGCAGAGATTAGAGGTCATAGAAGAACTTATGTTGGAGCTTTACCGGGTCGAATTATTAATGGTATGATTAAAGCAGAAGTTGTAAATCCAGTATTTTTAATCGACGAGATTGATAAATTAGCTGCAAATTCAAAGGATGATCCATCATCTGCATTATTAGAGGTATTAGATCCTGAACAAAACAAATTTTTCAGTGATCACTATGTTGAAGAAGATTATGATTTATCTAAAGTAATGTTTATCACAACTGCAAATTACTTACAAAACATACCCGCTCCTTTAAGAGATAGAATGGAAGTTATTGATGTTAGTTCTTATACTGAAATTGAAAAATTCAATATAGCAAAAAAATTCTTGATAGAAAAACAGATTGAAAATCACGGATTAGATGCTAAAAAATTTCAAATAACTGATTCAGCTATAAAAACTATTATTAGAGAATACACTAGAGAAGCTGGAGTAAGACAATTAGAAAGACTTTTAGGTACTATTGTAAGAAAAGCAATAAAAGAGATATTAATTAAGAAAAAAGATTCTGTGACAGTAAATCAAAATAACGTACACAAATTTTTAGGAAAACGTTTATATAAAAACAATCAAATACCTTCAACTAATATGATTGGAGTTGTTACTGGTTTAGCTTATACAATGGCTGGAGGCGACACTTTAGAAGTTGAAGCAACCTATTATCCTGGAAAAAACAACTTAGTTTCAACAGGTAATTTAGGTGATGTTATGAAGGAATCTGCTATGGCAGCTCTTTCTTATATTAAATCAAATCAAAAGCGTTTAAATATCGATAATGATTTACTTGAGAAAAACGATTTTCATATCCATGTACCTGAAGGAGCAATTCCAAAAGATGGACCATCTGCAGGAGTTACAATAGCAACTTCATTAATATCTGTTTTGTCAAATAGAAAAGTAAATCGTTTTGTTGGCATGACAGGCGAGATTACTTTAAATGGTAGAGTGTTGCCAATTGGCGGCTTAAAAGAAAAAGCAATTGCTGCTAGTCGCTCTGGCTTAAAAGAAATTGTTATTCCAGAAGGAAATGAAAAAGATGTCGAAGATATTCCTAAAGAAGTAAGAGAAAAATTAGTAATTCATTATGCTAAAAAGCTTGATGATGTTATAAAAATTGCATTAGTAGATTAAAACAACGCTATCCTTCGGGATAGCTTTTTGTTCTGAAGGTGGTAAAATTGTCCAAATACAAGAAATTATTCCTATATTTTTTTGCGCTAAATTTATTAGGGCTTAGCATTGCATTTATACAAAACACAAATTTAGGTATGGCTCCTTGGGATGCTTTGGCTAGAAATTTTTATGAGGGTGTTCCGATTAAATACACATTTTTATCTCCGCTAATGTCATTAATATTGATGCTTTTTGCGTATTTAATTAATTTTAAAAGACCTAACTATAAAATTATAATTCCAATATTAATAAGCACTTACATTGGCTTTGCAATAGATATTGCTTTATTATTTATACCTAATGTTGCTGAATTAAATTACTTTTATAATTATTTCTATTTAATTATTGCGATGATTTTGATTTCTATTGGATTAAATGTTATTATTTATTGTGGTTATACCTTGCCTGCTTTAGAACATTTTACAATGGCAATAGCTAATCGCTTAAAAATTACTTTTGGTAAAGCTAAGTTAATTGGTGAGATTATAGCTTTTTCATTAACAATATTTTTTGGCTTTATTTTTAGTCATCAATTACAGCGTTTTTTTATTGGAGAAACGACAATTATTGTTTTGTTATTTATCGGATTTTTTGTCGATATTTTTAAGAAACCTACTTATAAGGTTTTAGAAAGGATTATATGATTATAGAAGTTTTCGCTGATGATATAAAAAAGAACGATATTAATAATCGTGTTTTTCATTCATCTAGAGCAATTATAGTTAAAAATAATCAAGTGCTATTGTTATATTCTAGTCAGTTGAATTACTACATGTTACCAGGTGGAAGAATTGAAAATAGTGAGACACCAGAAGAATGTATTGTTAGAGAAGTTAAAGAAGAAACAGGTTATGAAGTTGTTATTGATCAAAAAACTTTAATTATTAAAGAATACTATCAAGATTCAACATGGGAAAGCCACTTTTTTAAAGTTCTAATTTCTGAATCAAAAAGAAAAAAAATTAATTTGACTCAAGAAGAGATAGACTTAAAAATCACATATAAATGGTTTGATTTTGACGAAGCTTTACAAGTGTTAGATAATCATGATACAGATTTTCCAAAAGGTTATAATATTATGCAACGAGATTTTTTAGCACTAATAAATTCAATTTAGGGTGTTTCTATGGAAGTAACAGCAAATAAATTATTTAATTATATAAGATGTAGAAGATTTGCAGCATTAAATGATGCAAATACTGCTACAGACCCGTTTAAAAATAATGATTATTATCAAAAAGCTGTATCTAAGTTTAAGGATATATTTTTAGGGTTAAACTATCATGATAAATTATCTTATGTTAAAGACATTAACTACACATATGATTTTCATCATGATTTTACTTTGTCAGAAGACTATGATTTCATCTTTAATGATGAAGATATTTATGTGATTATACCCGAATCTTCAAAAGAGTTTTTGAAACTTAAATATAAACATAATAGCCATTCTTACCAGCTTTTTAAAAAAAATTCACAAGGTAATTATCAATTAGACAAAAAGGGTAAGAATTCTGTAAATTATCAACAAAAATTAAATAAATTATATGCTAAAAATGAAATTACAGGTCAAGTAATTTTAAAATTTGCTTTTATGCAGTACTTATATAAAAATATTTTTCCAAATAAAAACTTTAATATGTATTTTATATTTATAAATGAGGATTACACTCATGATGGAGTTGCTTATACTAATAAATTGTATCATGTTTTTGATTTTTCAAATTTAGAGGATTTAGATAATAAAATAGAGATTTCATTATTTAGAATGATAAATCACATTGAGTTAAACGATTTTACACCTTGTGAATTAGTGCGTAATGCTTGTCTAAGAGGAAAAGCACTTGAATGTAAGTTTGTCAATTTTTGTTATAGTCATCTGCCGAAACAAAATTCGATTTTTGATTATTTTGATCCCCATTTAGGTTTTAAAGAAAAACTAAAAAAAACATATGTTCACCACGATACTTATGAACTTTTAAACGAAGGATATCTGAAAATGGAAGATATACCTTTAGAATGGTTACAAAATAAAAATCGCTTAATGCAAAGATATTGTTTAGATAATAATGTTTCATACATTAATAAAGAAAAGATAAAACTTATGCTCTCTTATTTAAAGTCTCCATTGATATATTTGGATTTAAGCTATATGCCAATTATCATACCAAAATTTAAACATGAAAAACCATTTGAGGATATTACTTTTCAATATTCACTTTATGTAGATAATGAAAATGAATTAAGTTTATCTAGTAAAAGTTTTATAAATAAATTTAAAGAAACTAGAAATGATAATCGTATTGATTTTGCCGAAAAATTCGTTAATGAGTTAATTAAATATGATTCTTCAATTATAGTCTATAATAAGCCTAAAATATTAAGAATTTTGGAAGGATCAAAACTTATTTTTCCACATTTAAAAAATAAATTACAAATGATTATTAATCGAGTTGTTGATATTTTAGACATTTTAAAGATTGATGCTAAATTCCTTCGAGATTTAAAAGTAAAAAATCTTGATTTAAGTACTTACAATTTTTATGATAATAGATTATCAGGCTCTTATTCTCGTGATAAATTAGCGAAAGTTTTTGGTTTTGATAAAATTAATCAGTTACCTATTCATGATGATAAAACTGAATACAAAACTTTCAGATTATTTAACGACCAAGATGAAACAACTAAAGAAAACCTTAAAAGTGAGATGATTCTTTATAGTCAGCACAAAGCATACTTACTATATAAAATTATTACAGGATTGAGGGAGATGATTTCATCTTAAAATTCTTGCATTAATTGAATAACTGTGATATAATTCTTTTCGCGCCTATACCTGAAATAATCGATTCTCCAACGTTTGTTTCGGATTTAGGTAAGAATATAATAAGGAGGAAACATTATGGCTTTAAACAAAGAACAAATTAAGAAGGTTGTTAGTGAATATCAAATTAAGGAAGGCGATACTGGTTCAGTAGAAGTACAAGTAGCTTTATTAACTGAAGAAATCAATATCCTAATTGAACATTTAAAAATTCACAAGCACGATCATCATTCAAGAAGAGGCCTTTTAATGAAAGTTGGTAAACGAAGAAGTTTGCTTAACTACTTAAAAAGAGAATCACTTGATAGATATGCTAATTTGATTAAGAAATTAAAATTAAGAAGATAATAACAAAGCACCCTTAATATTGGGTGCTTATTGTTTGTTTTATATTTTAATATTAGTCGATATATGTTATAATATATAGTTAGATATGTAGCAAAATTTTGAAATGAGGTAAATAAATGAAAAAGGTATTTAAAAAAGATTTTTATGGAACAGAATTGATTGTTGAAACAGGGCATCTTGCTAAACAAGCAACAGGTGCATGTTTAGTAAGATACGGCGATACTGCGGTGCTTTCAGCATCTACTATTGGAAAAGAACCAACAAATTTGAATTTTTTTCCATTATTAGTAATATATCAAGAAAAACTATACTCAGCTGGTAAAATTCCAGGAGGTTTTTTAAGAAGAGAAGGTAGACCTACTGAACACGAAACATTAATATCTCGGGCAATAGATAGACCTTTAAGACCTTTATTTGGAGAAGGTTTTCGTAATGAAGTCCAAGTTATTAACACTGTATTAAGTTCTGATCCTAATAAAACACCGGAAATGATGGCTATGCTTGGTTCATCACTTTCATTGTTGATTGGTGGATTACCATTTAATGGACCAGTTGCCGGAGTTATGGTTGGTTTAATTGATGGTGAATTTATCTTAAATCCAACACCTGAACAATTGATTGAATCAGAAATTGATTTAATTGTTGCCGGTACGAAAGATGCAATTAACATGGTTGAAGCTGGTGCTAAAGAGGTTGATGAAGATGTTATGTTAGATGCAATAATGTTTGGTCACGACAAGATTAAAGAATTAGTTGCTTTCCAAGAAGAGATTGTTAAAGAAATTGGAAAAGAAAGAATTGAAGTCGAAAGAAAAATTGCTTCTGAATCATTGAGAAAAGAAGTTGAAAAATTAGAAGCTGGTAGAATTACTAAAGCTGTATCTAATGCAGATAAACTTGAAAGACAAAACAAAATTGAAGATATAGAAAAAGAAGTAATCGAAAAATTAGAAGCTAAATTATTGGCTGATGATATGGATAAAGATGATATTAAAGAACAAGTTGGTTTTGCAAAACAAGTTTTAGAAGAGATTCAAGTTAAAGAAGTAAGAAGATTAATCGCTCAAGATAAAATTAGACCAGATGGTAGAAAATCTGATGAGTTAAGAGATTTAGAGTCTGAGATTGATGTTCTTAATAGAACTCATGGATCTGCTTTATTTACAAGAGGCCAAACTCAAGCTTTAGCAACCGTTACATTAGGCGCTTTAAGAGAAGCACAAATCATTGATGATATTAGTGTTGATGAAGATAAAAGATTTATGCTTCATTATAACTTTCCACAATATTCTGTTGGATCTACTGGTAGATATGGTGGACCAGGAAGAAGAGAAATTGGACATGGTGCTTTAGGCGAACGTGCTTTATTACAAGTTTTACCTAATGAAGATGAATTTCCATATGCTGTTAGAGTAGTTTCGGAGATTTTAGAATCAAACGGTTCTTCATCTCAAGCAACTATTTGTGCAGGATCTATGGCATTAATGGCTGCTGGTGTGCCAATTAAAGCTCCAGTTGCTGGAATTGCAATGGGCTTAATTATGGATGAAGATAAATACACTGTTTTAACAGATATTCAAGGATTAGAAGATCATTATGGGGATATGGACTTTAAAGTAGCAGGAACTGAAGCTGGTATATGTTCATTACAAATGGATATAAAAATTTCAGGAATTACAAAAGAAATTTTTAAAAAATCACTTGCTCAAGCAAAGGCAGCGCGCTTAAAAATATTAGCAAATATGAACGAAACAATTTCTTCACCAAGAGAAGAATTATCAGAATTTGCTCCTAAAGTTAAAATTATGCATATTGCTCCAGATAAAATTCGCGATGTTATAGGTGCTGGTGGTAAGAATATTACTAGTATTATTGAACAATGCAATGATGTTAAAATTGATATAGAACAAGATGGCCGAGTTATTTTAATGCATGAAGAAAGTTTCTTTGTTAATAAAGCAATGAAACTAATTGAAGATATTATAAGAGATGTTGAAGTTGGCGAAAAGTACCTTGGAAAAGTTAAAAGAATAGAAAAATTTGGTGCTTTTGTTGAGTTATGGCCAGGCCAAGAAGGTTTAGTTCATATATCTAAATTGGATAATAAACATATTAAAAACGTTGAAGATGTTGTAAAAGTTGGCGATACTATCGAAGTCAAAGTTATTAAAGTTGATGATAGAGGTAGAGTTGACTTATCAAGAAAAGCAGTTTTAAATGATATAAAAAAATGATATAATTAATTGTCAAGTTATTGGGTGATCGAGCGCTTTATGCGTTAGGAAAGTCCATGCTAGCACAAACTGAGATGTTTGTAGTGTTTGCGCTAAACGAAAAAATAAGTTTAGGCACCGATTTCGGTGACGGCGAAGAACGGGATTTTATAGGCCCTAGTATTCATAAAGTGCCACAGTGACGAATCATAGTGAATAACTATGAGTGAAACGGGTAAACCCCACAAGCTAGAAACCCAAATTAAGGTAGGGGCACGACTATTTAAGAAGTGAATTAAATAGTTGACGGGAAACCGTAGATAAATGATTACCGGCTTTTTAGCTACAGAACATGGCTTATAAATAGCTTGACATAAAAAGCATATAATTCTGTTATATGCTTTTTTTAAAAAATTGGAGAAGTTTATATGAAACTAGAAGATAGAAACCAAAATAGAATAAGAAATTTTTCTATTATTGCTCATATTGATCATGGAAAATCAACTTTAGCTGATCGAATATTGGAATCAACTCATTCAGTAAATAAGCGAGACATGAAAGAACAAGTACTTGATTCAATGGATTTAGAACGTGAACGTGGCATAACGATAAAACTGAATAGTGTAAAATTAAAGTATACTGCAAAAGATAAAATTGAATATATGTTAAATTTAATAGATACACCTGGGCATGTTGATTTTACTTATGAGGTTTCAAGATCACTTGCAGCATGTGATGGCGCTGTTTTAGTTGTGGATGCTACTCAAGGAATTGAAGCTCAAACTTTAGCAAATGTATATTTAGCTTTAGATAATGATCTAG
>JAIPGD010000015.1 GCA_021736305.1 Candidatus Izemoplasma sp. | reverse complement strand
ATTTTTTTAGTTATTTTGATTTGTATATTTTGATAAAATGAAAGTGATTATATTTTGAAATACATTCACACAATTATAGTATTTTTATAAAGTTTTTGTTATAATATCTTAGGTGGTGCAAAATGAGTTATATAGATGTTAAGGGCTTAAATTACTCTTATACAAAAAAGAAAAAAGTTCTAAAAGATATTAATTTCACTATCAATAAAGGTGATTGGGTTGCTGTATTGGGACACAATGGTTCTGGGAAATCGACTTTAGCAAAAGCTTTAGTTGGTTTAATTGAACCTAGTGTTGGCTCTGTTGAAGTTGATGGCTTAGAATTGAATCAAGATACAGTTTATGAAATTAGAAAAAAAATAGGGATTGTATTTCAAAACCCAGACAATCAATTTGTAGGTGTTACTGTAAGAGATGACATTGCTTTTGGTATGGAAAATTTAGCTGTTCCAAGAGAAGAAATGTTGAAAAGAATTGATTTTTTCTCTAAGAAAGTTCAAATGGAAAAATACTTAGATAAAGAACCTTCGCAGTTATCTGGTGGGCAAAAACAAAGAGTCGCCATCGCAGGTATTTTAGCAATGCAAACAGATATTATTATTTTCGATGAAGCCACCTCAATGTTAGATCCATTCTCTAGAGAGGATTTAATGAACTATATAAAAAAGCTACATGAGGAAGGTTTAACTATAATTATGATAACTCATGATATTAATGAAGCATTATTAGCAGATAAAATGCTTATTTTAAAATCTGGTGAAGTATTTGCTTATGATGATAGTCAAGTTTTAATGCGAGATAAAGAAGTTTTTGTTAATAGTTTTTTGGAATTACCTGTTGCTTTGGAAATTGCCAATTTTTTATCCAAAGATAAATATAGCGATATTAAGGAGAAGTTATGGGAATACGTTTCAATGAAGTAAGTCATAAATACAGTTCCTTTTCTAATGTAAATACTTCAGCTATTTATCAAGTTAGTTTAGCAATTGATGCTAAAGATGAGTTTATTGCATTGGTAGGACATACTGGATCTGGAAAAACGACACTTGCAAAGCATATGAATGCTTTGATTTTTCCTACTGCAGGAAACGTTGAAATCTTTGGTAAAACTATAACTAAAAAGCGCAATAAGGATATCAAATATAATGAAATTAGACAAAAAGTTGGATTAGTTTTTCAATTTCCAGAATATCAATTATTTGAGGAAACAGTATTAAAAGATGTTATGTTTGGTCCACTAAATTTTCACATAGATAAAAAAGAAGCTGAGAGATTAGCGATTGATGCTATTAAATTGGTTGGGCTCGATGAAAGCTATTTAAATCGAAACCCTTATAATTTATCTGGTGGCGAGAAAAAACGAGCATCTATTGCGGGAATTTTAGCAATGGATCCTGAAATATTAGTATTAGATGAACCTACATCAGGTCTAGACCCTGCAGGGAAAAGGGTATTAATGGAATTGTTTTTGGATATTTATAAGACAACGAACAAAACTATTATTATTATTACTCATGATATGGATTTAGTTTATGAATATTTTTCAAGAGTAGTTGTGATGAATGAAGGTAAGCTTGTTTATGATGGAACACCTGAAAAGCTATTTAAAGAACATGATTTGTCTAAAAATCACTTAGATTATCCTAACACTGTCAAAGTATTATCGCATTTGAATAAAACGCTAAACTTAAATTTAAACATATATCAAAAAACCGCTATTGATGCAATAAAAGAAATTGAGAAGGCGGGTAAATTATGAACGGAATTATCATAGGACAATATGTCCCTGGAGATGGTTTCTTTTATAAAGTAGATCCTCGTTCTAAAATAGCTGCGATATTCTTCTTAATGATTGCGACTTTTCTTTTAAGAGATATTTATCAAGTTTTAGGGGCTTTAATTATAACCCTGGGATTATTAGCGATAGGAAAGATTTCACTAATTAAAGTTTTAAAAGGTTTAAAGCCAATATTTATTTTGTTAATATTTACTTTTGTATTTCAAATTCTAATAAATAGACAGGGAAATATTTTAGTTGATACGAATTTGAGTTTTACTATTTTTAATATTTTGTTAGTTATTATTGCCTTTGTTATATGGCGATTTTTGGCGAAATACAAGAAGTATAATTTTTTGTTATTGTTAGCGTTTTTAATTGGGTCAATATTAATTTTTATCAACGTTAATTTTGATTTTGCTTATAATTATCAGTTAACAAGTTTTAATTTACAAATATATGAAAAGGGAATTGAAATGTCTATATTTGTTGTGCTTAGATTATTAATTATCATTACACTTTCAACAATCTTAACTTTAACAACTAAGCCAACAGATTTAACTCAAGGATTAGAGAGTCTACTATCGCCATTAAAAAAAGTTGGTTTTAATTCTGAAGATTTTGCTTTAATAATTTCGATTAGTTTAAGATATATTCCGACAATTTTTGATGAAGCTAACAAGATAATGCAAGCGCAAGCCTCAAGAGGTGCGGATTTTTCTGAAGGTAAATTAAAAGATAAATTAAAACAAGTTATCTCACTTCTAATTCCTATGTTTATCATCGCTTTTATGCGTAGTGAGGAATTAGCTGATGCTATGGAGTCAAGAAACTTTGTTCCTGGGAAGGCGAGAACTAGAATACATATACTTAACTATTCCTATCGTGATGTATTAGTTACTGCATTTACTGTAATATTCTTTGTTGTTGCTTTATTATTTAGATTGAATGTGTTGGGATATTAGATGGAAAATTTAAGTGATAAAATTGCTTTAAAAATTGATGATGAATTAATTTTCGGTAAAGAAGATTCTTCAAAGTTTATTAAAGAGAATCAAAATTTATTTGCTAACTTAAATCTAGAGTTTTTTGATTCTAAAATAACTGCTTATGGATATAACAAATACCAACATTTAGTTAAAATTACTTATAATAGAGATTTAATCGAGAAAATTATTATTATTACAGATAAACCGAGTTATAAAAGGTATAAAGCTATTGTCAGTTATGATGGTAGTAATTTTAGCGGATTTCAGTTTCAAAGCAATCAAAGAACTATCCAAGGCGAGATATCTAAAGTCATCAATAAAATAAATAACGATGATCAATTAATTCAAGGTGCCTCAAGGACGGATGCTTTAGTACACGCTGAAAATCAAGTTATTCATTTTGATTCTGTTTTAGATATTTCTATAAAAAAATGGCAAGAGATTTTAAATCACCAATTACCAAAGGATATTTATATAAAAGATATCAAAAATACTCATCCATTATTTCATTCAAGATATGATGTATATAAAAAGAAATATATTTATAAAATTCATACAGGAGAATATAATCCTTTATTAGCAAATTATTATTTATTTGAAAATAATCTTGATTTAGAAATTTTAAAGCAACAGATTAAACAATTAGTTGGAACACATGATTTTGCTAGTTTTTCTAAAGGTGAGATTTCTGATTCTATTAGGACAATTTTTTCTACTAGCGTAACAAAACATAAAGATGTTATATATTTAGAATTTGTCGGGAATGGTTTTTTAAGATATATGGTTCGATTAATTGTTGATTATTTAATAAAATTGAGTCAATCGAAAACTTCTCTATCAATAAAAGAAGTATTAAAAACTAAAAATCGAAAATATACTAATAATATTGCGATTGCGAATGGTTTATATCTTGAAGAAATATATTATTAAAAAAATAAAGCCTTGGATAGGCTTTATTTTAATTTTGCATTGTCAATTTTTGTGATTCTACGCATATTAATTATTTTTTTGGTTAAAGCAACAATTAGTAATATCGAGATATTAATAGATACAATTGCTGCGCCACTTGGGATAGTAAGCGAGTATGCCATCCATAAACCTACTAAGACTGATAGTTCGGAAAAAATAATCGAGATAATTGTTGTTGATTTATAGGACCAACCAATGCGCATTCCTGCCGCTACTGGTATAACCATCATTGATGAAATAAGCAATACTCCTGCAGCCTCAAGCAATACTGATACAACGATTGAAAGCATAATCATAAATATTATTTGAAACAGACCAACATTGATTCCAAGAAACTTTGCACTAGTTTCATCAAAACTAACAGCTATTATTTGTTTCCCGAAAACAATGAATAATACTGATACAATAAATAGGGTGATGAATATCAAATAGATATAGTAACTAGTTACAGTTAATATTGAACCAAATAGGTATTGATATAGAGAACCAGTTTTACTTGCTAAAGCAAAAAATATAGCACTTAATGCGGCTCCTAAACTAATAACGATTACCATAGAAATTTCTTTATAGTTTGTATAGGCTCGCCGGAAAAACTCGATTAGCAAACCACCAATAACAGAAAAAATAATTCCCAAATAAAGTGGTTTTTCGAAAAAGTAAGAAAATCCTAAAGAACTTAAAAATAAGCTAACTGATATACCTACTAAAGAGAAATGGCCCAAAGTATCAGCAATAAAAGAAAGTCTTCTTACTACAACTATGGATCCAAGTAGAGGCGCTAATATGCCTAACATAAATCCGGCAGCTAATGCTCTTAACATAAAGTCTTGTTGGAATAGGTCGGTAATAAAAGATAAAAACATTTATGCCTCGCCTCCTTCATTTCGGATACTGAAGGAATTGGTATAATCATCATACATTGTTAATGTATGGGTATAATTTAGGTGTTCAAGCTCATCACTATGAGTGATTAATATAACTGTGATTCCGTTTTTGTTTAAATCATCAACTGTTTGATAGAAGAATTCTTTGTTTTGCTTATCTATAGAAGCGGTAGGTTCATCTAAAATTAGTATTTTTGGGTTGTTGAGCATTGCTCTAACGATAAAGACTCTTTGAAGTTGGCCACCTGATAGAGAGTTAATGTTTTGATTTTGAATATCAAAAATTTTCATTTTATCTAGCAATTTAAGTCTGTCTTGTGGCATAGTTCCTTTTGTACTTGATACATTTAAAAGTTCTAAAACAGTAATTGGAAATTCATAATTAAAATTATCAAGACTTTGGCTAACATATCCAAACGTTGTCCATTTTTTGAAATTTGTTATATCAGTTTTATCATAAAAAATGGTGCCTGGTTTAACCTCGTTTACTCCAAGCAAACATTTAATAAAGGTAGTTTTCCCAGTTCCATTTTTCCCTTTAACTACCAAATAATCACCTTGATTTAAGGTGATAGATAAGTTATTTATAACTGTTTTGATTCCGTAAGCGAAAGTTAAATTGTTAATATATATTTGCATAAGTAACCATCCTCATGCAATATTGTATCATAATCAAAGATTATAATAAATAAATATGTTTAAAAAAACCGTAAATTATGAGATAATATTTAAACAAGCAGGTGATAATATGAAGGGAAAATTTATTACTTTTGAAGGAACAGAAGGTTCAGGAAAAACTTCTGTTATAAAGAAAGTTAAAATACATTATGAGAAGTTAGGATATAAGGTTTTAACAACAAGAGAACCTGGAGGTATTAATATCTCTGAACAAATACGTTCAATCCTTTTAGATAAAAAAAATATTGAAATGGATGCTAAAACCGAAGCGTTGCTTTTTGCTGCAGCTAGACGACAGCATTTAGTGGAAAAAATTCTTCCAGCACTTGAGTCTGGTTTTCTAGTTTTATGTGACCGATTTGTTGATAGTTCATTAATTTATCAAGGCCATGCAAGAAATATTGGGATCGATAAAGTATATGCTATCAATTATTTTGCGATTGAAGAAGCGTTACCTGATTTAACAATATTTGTTGATGTTAGACCGGAAGTCGGTTTAGAAAGAGTTTTTTCAACACCGAATCGAGAAGTAAATCGATTAGATTTAGAAAACCTAGAGTTTCACAAGAAAATCTATCAAGGGTATTTAAGTTTAATTAAAAAATATGATAGAATTAAAAAGGTTAATGGTGAAAATTGTTTAGATGAAGTTGTTGAAGATACCATTAAATTGATTGATAAAATATTATAGAGGTGAAATATGGTATATAGAGAGTGGGAAGATATTGCTAAAGAGCAAGCAACACCGGCAAGACTATTAAAAAACCATATTCAATTAAATAGAGTTAATCACGCTTATATATTTGAAGGTGAAAAAGGCACGAAAAAAGGAGAAATTGCTCATTTTTTCGCTAAAACTTTATTATGCAAAAATTTAGATCAAGATTTAAACCCTTGTAATGTTTGCAAAGATTGTAAAAGGGTTAATAACGATACTCATCCTAATGTTCTAAAAATAGAACCGGATGGTAAATTTATAAAAAAAGAACAAGTACAAAATTTAATTGAAGAATACTCTAAAACTTCACTTGAAGTATCTCCTAGAATTAATATTATTTATGAAGCTGATAAATTTAATTTGTCATCAGCGAACTCATTATTAAAAATTATGGAAGAACCTGGTGAAGATATATACCAAATATTAATAACTGAGAATTATAATTCGCTTTTGCCAACAATTAAATCAAGAGCGGAGGCTATTCATTTTAAAGAGTTAGATAGAAATCTAATTCGCCAAGAATTAAAGAAACAAGGTATAAAAAGTTCATACGCTCATCCAATTAGCCAATATACTTCTAACTTAGAAGCAGCAAAAGCAATTGCTGATGATGAAGAAATGATTGAAATCATTGATTTGGTTATAGATGTTTATAAAGCGTTATTAACTGATAATCAATCAGCAATAATTACTTTTTTAGAAAAAAATAAAAAAATATTAGTAGATAATGATAAAGCTAATTTTTTTATAGAGTTAATGATTATATTTCAAAAAGATATTTTACAAACTAAACTTGATAAAGAAGATCTATGTTTTTTAGATCAAAAAAGCATAATTAATAAATTAGCAGACAAAATTGATATAAGTTATGCTGAAAAAGCTTTGAAAAATATGCTTGAATTATCTATAAGAACAAAATATAATATTAATTTAAAATTAGCTTTAAATAAGTTGCTAATGAATTTAGAGAGAGGTTATAAACATGCAACATACAGTAGTCGCGATTCAATTTAATTATTTAGGAAAAAAATATTATTTTGATGCGAATGATTTAGAATTAAAACAAAATGATTATGTTGTTGTTGAAACAATAAGAGGTTTAGAATTAGGTGAAGTTATTTCTGATATTATTCAGATATCAGATGAAGAATTAGTGTCACCTTTAAAACCAGTATTGCGTTTAGCAACAGCTGAAGATATCCAACAATTCAAAGATAATATGAATGAACAACCAAGAGTAATGGAAATAGCTGAAGAATTAATTAAACAAAATGACTTGGAAATGAAATTGTTGAATTCAGAATATACTTTAGATAAGTCTAAACTTATTATATATTTTACAGCCGAAGGAAGAGTAGACTTTAGAGAATTAGTCAAAGATTTAGCTAATGAATTTCATGTTAGGATAGAATTAAGACAAGTTGGTGCTAGAGATGGAGCTAAAGTAATTGGTGGTATCGGCCCTTGTGGTAGACAAACGTGTTGTACGACCTTTTTAAGAGAGTTTGAACCAGTTACGATAAAAATGGCTAAAACTCAAAGCTTATCATTAAACCCATCAAATATATCCGGTTTATGTGGAAAATTATTATGTTGTATCCGTTATGAAAATGAAAATTACAAAAATTTTAAAGCTGAAACTCCAAACGTTGATTCAATGGTTTACACAAAAGATGGCAAAGGTAAAGTGACAAAAATTAATTATGCAGAACAGAGTGTCACTGTCAGAATAAATAACGATACAAAAACCTATAATATAAATGATGTATCTATAAGTGAGGAAGATTTGGACCCTGAATTATTGAATCTTGAGGATTGAAATGTCTAAGGTATATGAACATGATTTATTAGCATATGATGGTTTGAAGATTCTACAAAAGGATAGTTTGTTTAAATTTTCAATAGATTCTTTATTATTGGGAGATTTTGTTCGTGTCAACAAAAGAACAAATAAAATAATTGATTTAGGATGTGGATTAGGACCTGTTGCTTTTTATCTGACATTAAAAACAAAGGCAAAAATATATGGTGTTGATATTCAAGAAGAGGTTATTGAATTAGCGAAAGAATCTGCAAAAATTAATCAAGTTGAAAATCAAGTTAATTTTATTAATCAAGACATTAAAACTGTCTATAATAATTTTGAAACCAATAGTTTCGATATCGTGGTTGCGAACCCACCGTTCTATAAAACAGGTAATATAAATAATCGCAATGATAATGATGCGTTATCTATTGCTAGACACGAAGTGTTAATTACTATAGATGATATTTTTCAAGCTACAAAAAGATTATTAGCAAATGGCGGTATGTTTTATTTCATTCATAGGGTTGAACGGTTGGATGAAATCATTATCAAATTAGACAATAATAATTTCGTAGTGAAACGCTTAAAATTTGTTTATACTAAACCAAATAAACCTGCAAAAATGTTATTAATCGAAGCTAGATTTAATGGATCAAAAGGCTCTTTAGAGATTGAAGAACCTTTATACATCTATAATCAAAAAACTGAGTATACTAAAGATGTATTAAATATTTTTCATCTAGGAGATGAAAATTATGAAACATAACTTAAATTACAAAAATGATAAGCCTACTTTATATGTAATACCTACTCCGATTGGCAATCTTGAGGATATGACTTATAGAGCAATTAATATTTTGAATCATGTTGATCTTATATTAGCTGAAGATACAAGGGTAACAAGGAAACTACTATCTCATTATAAGATTAGTTCTAAGTTACAATCTTATCATGATTTTAATGAAGAAAGTAAATTAGATGATGTAATTAAAAAGCTCGAAACGGGTTTAAATATAGGTTTAGTTAGTGATGCTGGTATGCCTTTAATTTCAGATCCTGGGTATCACTTAGTGAAAAAAGCTATTGAGTTAGATTTTAATGTAGTTGCGCTTCCTGGGAGTAATGCATTATTACCTGCGTTGATTATGTCAGGATTAAAAACTCAACCTTTTATTTTTATAGGCTTTCTAGATAGCAAATCAAAAAAACGTAAAGAAGAGATTGAAAGAGTTAAATATTATTCAGAAACTTTAGTATTTTATGAATCTATTCATAGAATAAAAACGACTTTAGAAGAGATGTTTCAAATATTAGGAGAAAGACAATTTTCAATCGCTAGAGAAATATCGAAAACTTATGAAGAGATCATTAGAGGCCAATTATCAGAGTATAATGATTTGCCCGATTTAAAGGGTGAATTGGTTATAATCGTTGATGGATATAAAGACCATTTAATCAATCAAGACTTAACAATAGTTGAACAAGTGGATTATTTTATTAATCAAGGTTTGAAAAAAACAGAAGCTATGAAAAAAGTGTCACAAATGACAAAAATACCGAAAAATAAAATTTACCAAGAATATCTTAATACAAAAATCAAGGAGGAATAAAAATGAGATTTGCATGTTTATTAGCCGATGGTTTTGAAGATGTTGAAGCGTTAGGATCAGCTGCTCTTATGAGAAGAGCGGGATTTGAAGTAGATTTTTATAGTGTTTATAATAAAAAGAAAGTCATGGGTTCTTATAAAACTGTTGTGACAGATATCTTACCAATGAAAAAATTGGAACCTGAAAAATATGATGGTTTATTTATTCCTGGTGGAAAAGCAGCTTTTAGATTAAGGGATGAAAAAAGTGTAAAAGCAATAGTTCAAGAGTTCAATCAACTTGAAAAATGGATGCTGGCTATTTGTGCTGCGCCGACTGTTTATGGAATGATGGGACTTTTAGATAATAAAAGATACATTTCTTATCCCGGTACAGAAAAAGAAATGGGAAAAGCTATTAGAGTAGAACGAAAAGCAGTTCATGATGGGCGCTTTATTACAGCAATTAGTGCAGGTGCTATTTATGATTTTGTTTTTGAAATAATAAAGACAATTAATGGCGAAAAAGCTTTAGAGTCATTTAAAAAAAATATATATTATTAAATAAAGGAAATGGTGAACTTAATGAAAACATTTTATATTACAACACCGATTTATTATCCGAGCGGTAAATATCATATAGGTTCTGCCTATACCACTTGTTTATGTGATAGTGTCAAAAAATACAAACAATTAAATGGTTATGATGCTAGATTTTTGACGGGTAATGATGAGCATGGTCAAAAGATGGCTGAAACAGCTAGAAAAAATAATAAAACACCACAAGAACATGTGGATTATATGGCGGAATTATCAAAAGAATTATGGGAATTGTTAAAAATTGATTATGATGATTTTATCAGAACCACTGAAGATAGACATGAAGTTGTTGTTCAAAAGATATTTGAAAGACTTTTGGAAAATAATGATATCTATTTAGGAGAATACTCTGGACATTATTGTATGTCTTGTGAAGCTTATTTTACTGAAACACAGTTGATTGACGGAAATATTTGTCCTGATTGTGGATTAGAAACCAAGGTTCTTAAAGAAGAAACTTACTTTTTAAGATTATCTAAGTATGCTGATCGATTGCTTGAATATATTGAAAAAAACCCTGATTTTATAGTTCCAGAAACACGTAAGAATGAAGTTGTCCAGTTTGTTAAATCTGGATTAAATGATTTGAGTGTGTCAAGAACCGCTTTTGATTGGGGAGTAAAAGTAAAATCTAACCCAAAACATATTGTTTATGTTTGGATAGATGCTTTGAGCAATTATATAACTGCGCTTGGATATGGTTCTGACAATGATAAGCTTTATCAAAAATATTGGGTAAATGGTGATGAAGTTATTCATGTTGTTGGAAAAGATATTTTAAGATTTCATGCTATTTATTGGCCAATTATGTTAATGGCTTTAGATTTACCAATCAAATTTAGATTGTTCGCACATGGATGGTATCTCATGAAAGACGGTAAAATGTCTAAGTCTAAAGGCAATGTAATTTATCCTGAACAATTAGTTGATGCTTATGGTTTAGATGCTTTTAGATATTATATCGTAAGAGAATTAACTTATGGACATGATGGAGAATTTACACCAGAAAACTATGTTAAACGCATTAATACTGATTTAGCAAATGACTATGGCAACTTAGTGTCAAGAACCGTTTCAATGGTTAATAAGTACTTTGATGGAAAAGTTAGTACAACTAAACATAATCATGATTATAAAGAATTTGAATTAGACTTGGAAAAAGTTGCTAATGAATCATTTATTAATTATAAAAACGCGATGGACGAATTCAAAATAGCTGAAGCACTTTCTGAAATTAGTGCTCTTGTGAGACGCACGAATAAATTGATTGATGATACTTTCCCTTGGGATTTAGCAAAAGAAGAATCTAAAAAAGAAGTTTTAGAATCTGTTATGTATCATCTTTTGGAAGGCATTCGGTTAATAACTATACTTTATCAACCATTCTTATTAGAAACAACTCCAAAAGTATTTAGCGATTTAGAAGTTGAAAATAAGTATCGTGGATTTGACGCTTATCAATTTGGACAGATTGAAAGTTATCAAGTTGCAAAAAAAATTAAGCACTTATTTCCGCGATTAGACGTTGAAAAAGAAAGTGAGCATATTAGAGAAATGATGGCTTCAAACAAACCAAAGGAAGAACCGAAAAAGGATTATCAAGTAAAACCAGAAATTGATTTTAATGATTTTACTAAACTCGATTTAGTTGTTGGAAAAATTATTGACGCTAAACCACATGATAATGCTGATAAATTATTGGTTTTTACTGTTGATACAGGTGATAAAATAAGATCGATTGTTTCAGGAATTGCTAAATATTATCAACCAAAAGAATTAATAAATAAAAATGTTTTAGTGGTTGTAAACTTAAAACCGGTCAAGTTAAGAGGGGTTTTAAGTGAGGGTATGATTCTAAGCGTTGAATCTAAAAATGGAGAGTTGACAGTTATTGAATTACCGCAAAATTTAAAGCCGGGAGATAAAATTAACTAATATAAATTGCCGAAGATATTTGTTGACTTAATCAAACCTAAGTGATATTATATTAAAGGTACATTTTTATTTTATTACCCACAAGCTCTTTATAATACTAAGGAGGTATAAAATGAAAACTTTTATGGCAAATGCAAATACAATTGAACGCAAGTGGTTCGTTGTTGATGCAGCTGGAAAAACATTAGGCCGTTTGGCTACTGAAGTCGCTACTGTATTGCGAGGCAAACACAAACCAACATTTACACCACATGTTGATACAGGTGACTATGTTATTGTTGTTAATGCAAGTAAAATTGTTTTAACTGGAAAAAAATGGAGTGATAAGATGTATTACACCCATTCTACATATAACGGTGGTTTAAAAACAAGATCGGCTGAAACTTTAATGAAACAAAAACCAACAAAAATGGTTGAGTTAGCTATTAAAGGTATGTTACCAAAAGGAAAACTAGGAAGACAAATGTATAAAAAATTATTCGTTTTTGCAGGCGAAAAACACGACAAACAAGCACAAAAACCAGAAATAATGGAAGTGAGAGGATAATTCATGGCTAAAAATGTAATGTATCGAGGAACTGGACGAAGAAAAGCTTCAGTTGCGAGAGTAATATTAAGACCTGGTGAAGGTAAAATCACGGTTAATGGCCGCGGTTTTGAAGAATATATACCTTCAGCATTAGCAAGATTAGATGTTTCACAACCGTTAGTTTTAACTGCAAACGAAAACACATTTGATATTTCAGTAAATGTAAATGGCGGGGGAATTATTGGCCAAGCAGGTGCTATCCGTTTAGGAATCACTAGAGCTTTGTTAGAAGTTAACCCTGATTACAGAAAAATCCTAAAACCAGCTGGATTAATTACCAGAGACCCACGTGTCAAAGAACGTTATAAATACGGTCTTAAAAAAGCACGTAAATCACCACAATTTAGTAAACGTTAATAAAATGCCAAATATAAAAACACAGGATCCCACACCCTGTGTTTTTTTATTGTTATATTAGTATTCGAGAATTGCAATATGTTCGTTTGTTTTACTAGATACTTCTAGGAAATTACCTTTATAATTAGTTATTGGCTTTTTATTAAATAATTGAATAAATTTATCTCTAGTATCAAGAACATCAAAGCCATGATTTTTTGTTCGATAGTGCATTGGGATTATAACTTTTGGTTTTAGCAAATCACATATCTTCTTTGCTTTTAATGCATCAATTGTATAATAGCCACCAATAGGTATTAACAATACATCTAAATCTTTTAACTTCTTTATTTTTTCTTTGGTTAATTCACAGCCTAAATCTCCTAAATGAGCAAGTTTTATTGACAAATTTTGAATAACTGTAATTTTATTATCGCCTCTTTTCGCTCCATTTGAATCATCATGAAAAGTATCGAGAAAAGATATTTCTAGTTGCTTTGGTTTTAGTTTATCATTGATGTTCACTGCTTTGAAATAATTGTGGTCGTCGTGTTGATGGCTTGCTAAAACAATATTAGCATCCAAATTCAAATGATTTAATCCAGGAATCATTTTCGGGTTATAGGGGTCTAAAACAATTGAGTAATGATTAGCAGTTATTTTAAAACATGAATGACCATACCATTCAATAACCATTATTAACCTCCTTTGTTAGTTATATTATATCAAAAAATGATATAAATTTAGTTATGAGAACCAAAATTGATTTTTCTTTCAACATAAGAGTGCCTAATTATTTAAAAATAAACATATTTTTGATATAATAATTAAAGAGGTGATATTATGTGTTTGTTTAAAAAATGGAGAAAAAGAAAAGCGGATAAGAAAAAAGCTAAGAATAAAGAAGCGACCAAAAAGCAGGGAATTAAAAACGAAGAAATTAATACACCAAAGAAAACTCAAAAAGAAAAGGTTAACGATAAAGAAACTGTAGAAAAACTAAAAATTAGACCTTTTAGCAAACCTAAAGTTAGTAATCACGAAGCTAATGAATGGCCAAAGGAAACTGTTAAAAAAGTCAAGCCCAAACCAAGAACAACTAAATCTACATCAAAAAAATATTCAGGGAAATACGAAGTATATCCTGAAGCAGGAAACTATAAATTTCGATTAAAAGCATCTAACGGAGAAATCTTAGTTGTTTCATTTAGATATTCTACTGAAAAAGGAGCAATTTCTGGTATTGATACTTTTAAAAAGAATGTAGAAGAAGGTATATTTGAAGTAACCATTGATAAAAGCAATTTTTCACAATTTCAGTTATTTAACGCTTCAGGTGCTAGAGTTATTGTTGCTGGCGAGATCTATCAAAGCCTACAAAAAGCTAATTCAGCTATTGAATCTGTAAAAAGTTTTTATGATACTAATAAAATTGAAATCTTGGATAAAATTCCTAAATCAGAAGTAAGAGAGGAATTAATAAAATTTGAAAAAGTGGAAGAAGCCCCTACTGGCAAGTATGAATTGTATAAAGAAAAAGACAATTATTATGTGAGATTGAAAGCATCAAATTCACAAATCTTGTTCATTTCACAAGGATATGCTTCTAAAGCTTCAGCTAAAAATGGATTAAAAACAATTCAAAAAGCAATTGCTGATAAAAATTTTACAATAGCTAGAGATAAACAAAATCGTTACCAATTTAATTTGTATTCATCAAACGGACAATTACTAGTTTCTGGGGAAACTTATCCAGTAAAATCTAGTGGTATATCTGCAGTACATTCAGTATTAAAATTTGGTTTGAAAGCAAAATTAGCTGATCTAAGTTAAAAAGAAAACCACTTTTAAGTGGTCTCTTTTTTAAGTAGTATAAATCAAAAAAAGATGATAAAATGTAACTCTAGGAGAAGTTTATGAAAAGAGGGTTTTTTGTTTTTGCGATGCTAGTATTAGGCGCTTTTATCTATACTATTTCCGCAATGCAATATAATTATATAAACAATGTTATAAGTGTATTTTCCGGGAGAATCTTTGGGATTATTGTTTCTGGTTTTCTTGCTTTAATTGCATTAGGTATTGTCGTAAAAGTTCTTTTAAAAGAAGATTATGCTTATAATAAAAGTTATTGGATATTAATTATGATTCTAAATCCAATTTTAGGGATTATTTTATATGGGATATTTGCTAGGGATTTTCAATTAAGAAAATTTCCTAAAACAAGACCTTTGATTTCGTCAAAAGCATTTCTTGGTTTTGAACCAAATAATAAGATTGAATACAATAAGTATAAATATGGTGACATTTTTAAGTTTATTGATAAGACTACTAATAGAGGTGTTTATGAAGATAGCACTAATGTTGAAATCTTAAATAACGGCGATCAGTTTTTCCCAAGGTTAGCTAAAGAAATAACTGCAGCGAAAAATTATATTTTTATGGAGTTTTATATAGTCAAAACAGATAATATCGGTAAGAAAATATTAAACCTTTTGTTAAAAAAAGCAAATGAGGGTGTTGATATATTTTTACTATATGATCACTTTGGTTCTAATAAGTGTTTGGATAATGAATATATGAAAGTCCTAAAAAATGCTGGTATTCAAATTGCTGTGTTTGATCCTCAAACTCTTTCGGTATTTAATTCTAATCTTAATTTTAGAAATCACCGTAAAGTAATTGTAATTGATGATAAATGCGGATTTATTGGTGGAATGAATTTAGGTGACGAATATAATCATCAATCAAAAAAATTTGGTTTTTGGCGTGACACACAAATTATAGTTAGTGGGTCTGGCTTATTAGGATTATATAATGTCTTTATTAAAGATTGGTATTATGTAACGAATAGAGTTATCGATAAACCAAGAAATTTTAAGCCTATAAATGATAAAGGATTATTTTCGGTAATTGAATCAGGTCCAGATTACGAAAATGGTCATATTCGGGATGTTTACTTAAAGATGATAAATTTAGCTAAAAAATCTGTTAAGATTACTACTCCATATCTAATTATTGAGCCTGAATTGTTGGCAGCAATTCAAATCGCTAGTAAATCTGGTGTTCAAGTTGATTTATTAGTTCCCGGGAAACATGATTATTTAACTGTGGGATATGCAACAAAATCATATTATGAACAGTTATTAAAAATAAATGTACGTATCTATGAATACGAAGATGTTTTCATTCATTCAAAAATATTAATTATTGATGATGAAATCGCTTCAGTTGGGACAGTGAATCTAGATCCACGTAGTTTGCATTTAAATTTTGAAGCAACTGCTATTTTTAAGAATAGTGCAGTAAAAAAATTGGTTGAAACATATAATGAAGATTTAAATAAATCTAAACAAATTATCGCAGAAGAATGGAAAAAAAGAGGCTTATTTACGAAAATTGCTCAGGGTATATTTAATCTATTTAGCCCAATGTTTTAGAAAGGTGAAAAAATATGATACTAAGTGAAATATTAAGTTTAATAGCGGGAGTACTTTCCTTTGCTGGGGTGGTTATTTTAATAGTTTTGTTATATCGCAGCAAAAATAGTAATCAAATTGATGTGCTCGATAATAGTCTAAAGGAAAATGTGAATGTTTTAGAAAAAAATCTTGCTCATGAGATTAACGATGCGATGTTGAAATTTAATAATTTAATCAATGATAAATTACAAGTTACATCCGAGAAATCTAAAGATAATATCACTGATTTTAGACTCAATGTAAATAAACAGTTAGGAGAATTTCAGGAGAAAATTTCCGAAAAATTTAGTAATGAGTTTAAATCATTATCGAATACGGTTGATACTAGAATGAATAGCATTAACGAAAAAGTAGAAGAAAGGCTTTCTAAAGGTTTTGAAAACACAAACGAAACTTTTACGAAAATAGTTGAAAGAGTTAGTAAAATAGGTGAGGCACAAAAAGAAATCGAAAGCCTATCTAAAGAAATGGTGAGTTTACAAAACATTCTTTCAAATAATCAAGCTAGAGGCGCTTTTGGAGAGTTTCAATTAGAACAGTTGTTGTCTTCTTTGTTTGGTGATGCTCAATATAAACAGTTATATCAAACTCAATATACTATTAAACAAAAAAATGCGAATACAGTTAGAGTTGATGCTATTGTTGATTTACCAGGTTCAAATGGCAAAATCGCAATTGATTCTAAGTTTCCTTATGCTTCTTATTCTAAATTATTTTCTCAAAAACAACCTAATGAAGAAGAACGAAAAAAACTTCTTTCAGAATTTAGTAGAGAAGTTAAAAAGCATATTACCGATATTTCAAAAAAATATATTGTTCCAAATGTTACGGCAGATTATGCTTTAATGTTTGTGCCGAGCGATGGTATTTTAACTTTATTACATTCTGAATTAACTAACGTGGTTCAGTATGCAAGAGAAAAAAGAATAACAATCGTAAGTCCCACAACCCTAGTACCGTTATTAACATCTTATAGATCAATGTATGCTGATTATACTCATAGTAAAAACGCCGAAATCATTAAACAGCAATTAAAGAAATTAAGTAAGGACTTTAAAAACTTTGGTTCTGAGTGGCAAAAGCTAAGCAATGCCATTAACTCGTTAAAACAAAGAAGTGACCAAGTTGATTTTAGAGTAGACAAAATTACAACAAATTTCGATCAAATAAATACTGCAAACCCTATAAAAGATGATGATACCGACTAGAATAGGGGTTTATAATTAAATGAACTAAAAAAACTTGCATTATTTGTTTAGAGAATGTATAATGCAAGTAGTATTAAATTAAAGAAGGAGAATTAAATGAACGGAACAGTAAAATGGTTTAACGCAGAAAAAGGTTATGGTTTCATCACTGATGAAGAAGGAAATGACATTTTTGCACATTACTCAGCAATCCAAGGTGAAGGGTACAAATCTTTAGAAAACGGTCAAGAAGTTAGTTTTGACGTAGTTGATGGAGATAGAGGACCTCAAGCTGCAAATATAGTGAGATTATAGTAATAACTGTAAGTTAAACAAAGTAGAAAAAAATAAAAAGACCACACTTTCGTGGTTTTTTTATTTGAAAAATTTACGATTCTTGATATTGCTTGAAAAAGACTAATAATTCATCTATAATTAGAGTTGTTAATAAGAGGTGACTAACTATGAAAATATATAATTCTTATAAAGATAAGCTTGAAGAATTTAAACCTATTCATAAAGGAAAATTAAATATTTATGTATGCGGGCCAACAGTATATAATTATATTCATATTGGGAATGCAAGACCAGTAGTTTTTTTTGATACATTAAGACGGTTTTTTGAGTCGAAAGGATATAAAGTTAAATTTGTATCAAATTTTACTGATATTGATGATAAGATTATTCAAAAAGCAATTGCTGAAGATGAATCTGAATTAGAGATTTCAGAAAAATATATTGAAGGATTTTTAGATGATATAAAAACTTTAAATTGTAAAACAGATTATATTAAACCGAAAGTTACAGATTACATTAAACATATTATTGAATTTATTGATGAATTAATAAAAAAGGATTATGCATATAATGTAAATGGTGATGTTTTCTTTAGGGTGGAAAAAGTAAAAAAATATGGTGCTTTAAGTAACCGTAATGTTGATGATTTAAAAAGTGGTTCACGGGTTGATATAAATCCTAATAAAGAAAGCCCATTAGATTTTACTTTATGGAAAAAAACATCTGAAGGTATCAATTTTGATTCACCATTTTCTAAAGGAAGACCAGGATGGCATACTGAATGTGTAGCGATGATTGATGATATTTTTAAAGAACAAATAGATATTCATGGCGGAGGAAGCGATTTAAAGTTTCCGCATCACGAAAATGAAATAGCTCAATCAATAGCTTTAAATAATCATCGCTTAGCAAAATATTGGATGCATAACGGAAGAGTCAGCATTAAAGATACTAAGATGTCTAAAAGTTTAGGAAATGTTATTTTAGTAAAAGATGTAGAAGAAAAACTTCCTTTAAGATATTTCTTGTTAAGTACACATTATCGTTCACCACTAAATTATGATGATGAAGGATTTAATATGTATATTAAAGAATACGATAAATTAAAGACCACTATTAAAACACTTTTCATTAAACTTGAATTAGCTGAAGAATTAACTAAGGTTGAAGTAACTGATAAAGAAATATTGGCTTTAATTAAAGAATTCGATGGGGCTTTAGAAGATGATTTTAATACAGCGAACGCAATTACATCGTTGCAATCTTTATTAAAAATAGCCAATGTTAATGTAAGAAAAAAACCTGATTACAATTATTTTAATCAACTATTAAAGGCGATTAATTATATGAGTTATATTTTAGGTCTTGATATTGAAATGGAAAGATTGAGTGAAATCGACAAAAAAATGTATCATGACTGGCAAATTGCAAGAGAAAATAAAGATTTTAAAACTGCAGATAATCTAAGAACAAAATTAACCAATCGAGGAATATTGTGATAATGTTGAACGGTTTAACCTTAGCTTATATTGGAGATGCTGTTTATGAAGTTGAAATAAGAACGTACTTGATTAATAAAGGGTTAACAAAAGTTAAAGATCTTCACAATCAAGCAATAAAATATACTCAAGCGACTTCACAAGCATTAGCGGCTTATAAATTAATTGATTATTTTTATACAAAAGAAGAAATAACTATCTATAAACGGGGTAGAAACCAATCAGCGAGTCATAAACCTAAAAACACTGATGTGAACACCTATAATAAATCAACTGGCTTTGAAGCTGTTTTAGGGCAATTGTATTTAGAAGGCAATCTTTCAAGATTAAATGATATTATTAAAGAATCTATCAAAGTAATCGATGAATTCGTTGAGCTTTGATAAGAATATTTCAAAATATAAGTTTGATTAATATGTTAAAATGAAAAAAAGAACTTATTGAGAAAGGAACTAAAATGAGTATTGATATATATGGAAGAAACACATGTCTAGAAATATTAAAAACTGATCGAAGAGTATATTCAGGTTATATAATGGAAAATACTAATCAAGATATTGAGCATCACTTAAAAAGACATAATATTACTTGTGTGATATTAAGCAAACATCAGTTTAAGAAAAAATTTCTCGGCAATCATCAAGGTGTTGTTTTGGAAGTTGAGGATTTTAAAACATATGATTTGAAATCATTCTTAAGCAGTTTAGACTTAAAGAAGAATCCTTTCTTATTAATGTTAGATCAAATAACTGATGTACATAATTTAGGTGCAATAATTAGAAGCTCAGAAGCTGGTGGGGTTGATGGTATCATTATACCGAAAAATAGATCCGCTAAATTAAGTGGCACTGTCGCAAAAACAAGTTCAGGAGCTATTGAACATGTTAAAATTATTGAAGTTACAAATCTAACTAACACATTAAAAACTTTAAAATCAAGTGGCTTTTGGACGGTAGGTACAGATTTATCCGCCGAAAAGTCTTATCAAGAGATTTTTGTAGATACGCCTTTATGTTTAGTTATTGGTAGCGAAGGCAAAGGCATTTCAAGAATAGTTAAAGAAAATGTGGATTATAATGTTAAAATCGATATGGTTGGTAAAATAAATAGTTTAAACGCCTCAGTAAGTGCAGGAATATTAATATTTGATATTTTAAGAAAGAAATTATCTAAGTAAATGATATTTCGCAATTATAATGATTTTGAAATTATTAACCTAATTAAACAAGGAAATGAAGAAGCATTTGTGTTTATGGTTAGTAAGTATAAATTCTTAATTGCGAAAAACATCAGAAAATTCAACTTAACTTATGACTATGATGATTGTTTTCAAGAATGTTTAATGTTATTATATAAATCGATTATAAAGTTTAATGAATCATTTAATAAAACTTTTACAAGATTTTTTCAGTTGAACTTAAAAAATTATCTTATTTCTTATAAAAAGAAAAACAATAATTATTTTAATTTTAAAACAGAGAAATTACCAATGTTATATAATCAAACAGTTAAAGAGGCTAAAGAATATTATTACCTAGATTCCGAAATAATAAGAGCATTAGAACATTTATCAATATTTGAAAAAAATGTATTTCAAGCAAAAATTATTGAAAAACGTTCAGTTAAAGAAACGGCTAAATACTATCAAACGAATGAAAAAAGAATCCATAATGCACTAGATAGAATAAGGAAAAAAATCAAAATGCATTTAATACAATGATTTTCTTGACTTTTGGCCTGTTTTTTTATAAAATTAATACGCGAGTGAGATGATAAAATGAAAAATAAAGCTGTTTTAATTTGTGAAGAGTGTTTATCACGAAATTATGAAATTAAAAAGTCAACAGGACCGAATCGGTTTGAAGCAAAAAAATATTGTAAAAAATGCAAAAAGCATACTCTTCATAAAGAAGGTAAATAGGAGGATATTATGGCAAAAAATAAAAACGAAATGAAGCCAAGTAAATATAAAGAAGAAAGTAGAGTAATGAATATTCTAAAGAAAGAATATAAGTTTGAGAATTGGTTATTGGCGGTTCTTTCTCCAATTCTAATCTTATATGGTATTTATATTCTGTTAGGACGCTTTGGCTCTAGGGATTTAACAGAAATATTAGGACAATCAGGCATTGGCATCATTGACTTTTTCTTTAATACTTCATTAAAAAGACATTTAACAGGTGGATTTTTAGTATTAGTTGGAGTTTTGGTTATTGTATATTTAGCAATACCATTTGTTAAACCAAGTTTAGCAGAAATGAAAAAAGTTAATTGGCCAACCGGAAAAAAATTAGCAAGAAGTGCGGCTAGAGTATTTACTTTCTTGGTTTTCTTGATGATTATATTCACAATTTATGAGTTGATTTTAAATCCAATCTTCGATTTAATCTATGGAATTTAATCTGTGGGTTGTGATGATTAATGAATAAAGACAAGCGTTTATGGTATATTGTTCAAACGTACTCTGGATTAGAAGATTCAGTTAAATTAAGTTTAGAGAGAAGAATTGAAACAATGAACATGGAAGATTTAATCTTCCAAGTTATGATTCCAGAAGAAATTGTGATTGAAGAAAAAGCTGATAAAAGCAAGAAGGAAAAAAAAGTTAAAATTTTCCCTGGATATGTTTTTATTGAAATGATTGTAACTGACGATTCATGGTTTGTTGTGAGAAACACACCTGGTGTTACAGGCTTTTTAGGTAGTAGTGGTGGCGGAACAAAACCAGTACCGTTAAAACCGGAAGAAATCAATCCAATTTTGAAAAAATGTGGAATGTTAGCTGTTCAAAGACTTAATGTACAAGTTGGTCAAAAAGTCAGAATTGCTCAAGGTAACTTTAAAGGTCAAGAAGTTGTTGTAGAGAGCATTGATGAAGATCAAGGTAAGATTAATGTTTTAATTGAAATGTTTGAAAGACAAACTACAATGGAACTAGACTTCACTGAGGTTGAAGTAATAAAATAGTAGGATAAAGGTTGAGGATTTTTCTCAGCCTTTTTTATTTATATGATATAATACAATTACAATAATTAAGGGGTGACTAAATGATAAAACTAAAAAATATTTCCAAGTATTATAGCAAGAACCAAATTGTTAGTATGGGCTTAAGAAAAGTGAATCTAGAATTAGGCCTTAATGAGTTTGTTGCTATTGTAGGTGAAAGTGGTTCAGGTAAAACCACGCTTTTAAATGTGATTTCGGGAATTGATTCTTATGAAGATGGTGAGATGTATATTAACGAAGAAGAAACATCTTATTACTCGAATGAAGATTGGGAAAATTATCGTAAAAAATATATTGCTTTTATTTTTCAAAATTATAATTTGATTGAATCGTATACCGTTTTACAAAATGTTGAAGCTGCTTTAATTCTTTCTGGATATCCAAAAGAGAAAAGAAGAGATAGAGCATTAGAAATAATAGAACGAGTTGGTTTAATCAAACATATTAAACATAAAGCTACTAAACTTTCTGGCGGCCAAAAGCAAAGAGTTGTTATAGCGAGAGCTATAGCAAAAGATGCTCCGGTAATTGTGGCTGATGAACCAACAGGGAATCTAGATAGTGAATCAGCGGAAAATATAATTAAATTATTAGCTGAAATAGCTAAAGATAAATTAGTTATCGTTGTAACACATGATTTTAATCAAGTAAAAGAACATGCATCAAGAAGAATTCGTATCTTTGATGGAGAAATTGTTGAAGATAAAAAAATAGAAAAAATTAACGCTAAATCATTACCTAACTTAGAAGATAAAGATTATCAAATGAATTTTCTTGAAACAATGAAAATGGTCGCAAGAAATTTATTTGCTACACCTAAAAAAAGTTTACTGTTATTTGTTATCTTTTTATTCGTTACAGGTTTCTTTGCTTTTACTTACGGTTCTTATTCTCTGACTTTAACAAATCAGGGCGGACATAGTACGACGTTTAGATATGTCTCTGAAGAAAGGTTAGTCGTTAGAAAGGCTGATTTTTCTGCTTTTAGTGATTCAGAAATAGAGTCTTTTTCAAATAACGCAAAAACTCAGATTGTTTTGCCGTATGATTATATATTAGATACGGATATTAGTTGGGTTATGGATAATATTTATCTTTACAGTTCTGCCTTACTACCTGTTAGTATGTTGGGGAGTGAGCATCAAAATATTGCTGATGATGAAGTAATTATATCTGTTCCAGAATGGTATCTAGAAGAAAGTCAAAACGAAGATCTTGTTGGTGATACTATTTCATTAAATAATTATGAAGGCATATTTAGTTATGAAGTAGTTGAATTACTTGATTTTGATGAACAAGCAGCTAAGATTGATGCTTACTATGACTCATTTGTTTTTGTAAGTGAAGATACTTGGAATGAAATTGGTAAAATTATCGGCTTTAATCGATATTCTAATTTTCAAGCAGAATATACAAATCCATCGACAGATAAAATAGTAACTATAAATCAAGATAGATTTTATCAATTATATTTTTCATTAAATGAAGATTTAGCAGATGATGAGATTAATATTCAAAGAACAATGATAGATTTGGCAACTTTACCTCCATCAAATGATTTAGAAATGGATTTAAAATTTGATACATTATATGAAATATATGAGTATGAAGATTTAACAGTAAATATCGTCACAGATACAGATAAAAATATCGAGTTAAATTCTTTAATTTATAATCAAATTTTTAAACCTGATGAGATTTTTCAAATCTCTATTCTAACCAACGATGGTATTGATGCCTCAAATTATTATGATGAGTTAAGTAATGAAAAAAATGGTGGTGAATTTGTTTACGATGTTATTTATCCATATAAAGCTGATACTTCAAATGATTTACAAGGTATATTGTTGCTAATTATTAATTTTGGCTTATTTATCTTTTATGGGTTCATTTTCTTAATTGTATTCTTTATATCATATGTTATTATTAAAAACATTATTAACTCTAAATTAAATGATTATGCTATTTTTAGAACAATTGGCGCTAACAAAATTACAATTAGAAATTTTATTTATTTTGAAAATATTTTTGTTGCAGCTGCAGCTTATATTATATTTTCAGCATTTATAATTTTTGGTAATCCTTATTTTAATCAAGGAAGTATGTTTTATGTATTAAAATTCTTTGGCTTTGGTAAAATGCTGACCCTATTTATTATTGTTATTGTTTTCTCAGCATTAATTTCAAGAAGGTATATAACTAGAATTTATCATGATACGGTTTCAGAAACTTTTAGAAGGGAAATGGAATAGCATATGATTAGTTTAAAAAACATTAATAAGTACTATAACAAAAATAGAAATAATGAAATTCATGTAATTAATCATACCTCAATTGATTTTCCTGAAAAAGGATTAGTTGCTATTACGGGTCCTTCAGGGTGTGGTAAAACTACACTTTTAAATGTTATTGCTGGACTTGATAATTTTTCTAGTGGTGAAATTAATTATGATGATGTTAAAGTTACAAAATATAAGTCTAATGTAGTTGATGAAGTTAGAAACAGAAAAATCGGGTATATTTTTCAAAATTACAATTTAATCCCCGATCAAACTGTTTATGAAAATATTGAAACTTCATTAAATATAGCTGGTTTATATGATAAAGAAGACTTAGAGAAAAGAATAAACTATAGCTTAGATATAGTTGGAATGTATAACTATCGTAAAAGAAGCGTATTGGCTTTATCCGGTGGGCAACAACAAAGAGTTGGTATTGCAAGAGCTATTGCTAAAAATCCAGAAGTTATTTTAGCGGATGAACCTACAGGTAATCTTGATAGTAATAATACCTTTGAGGTTATGAGTTTAATTAAAAATATTTCTAAATCTAAATTAGTTATTTTGGTAACTCATGAAAGAGACTTAGTTGATTTTTATGCTGATCGAATCATTGAATTAAAAGACGGTTTAGTTATTAATGATTATAAAAACTTAAAAAACAAAGCCTATCAACACATTGATGAACGATACATCTATTTAAAGGATTTAAACAAAGAGAGTATAGACACTGATTTTATTGATTACTATTATGATTCAAATAATAATAAATCATTCAACATAAAAGTTGTTGAAATGAATGATGGTATTTATATCCGTGCTGAATCAGATAAAAAAATCACCTATGTCTCAGATGATGCTGAAATTAATTTGGTTGATGAACATAAAAAAGAACATAAAGTTGAAGATATGGAACCATTAGATTTTGATGGTTTTAATCGCATTACTTATCAGCATAAAAAATCATTGTTTAGATGGCGAGAAACGCTTTTGAATGGATTAAAGAAAGTTTTTGCTAGGAAGAAGTTTACGAAGAAATTATCGATTTTTGTTTATTTCGTTATCTCTGCAGTTTTAGCAGTTCAACTCGCTTCTTTAGGTAATATTTTTAAAGTTGATGAAAGAGAATTTTTATCTACTCCTAAAAACTTTATCTCAGTAGATAAAGGAGAAGATTTAGAACATAGTGATTTATTAGAAATTTATGATGTTGAAGGTGTTGATTTTCCATATTATAATTCCGCATATTATCTTGTGTCTTATAGACCTTTCTACCAAGCATCAATAAACACTAGTTTTTCTGGGT
>JAIPGD010000014.1 GCA_021736305.1 Candidatus Izemoplasma sp. | reverse complement strand
GAAAACGATCCACCCTATAAAGAAATAAAGTGGGAAGGTCATAATTCGCTTGTAATTCATAGAATATTAGTTGATCCAAAATATCAAAATAAAGGTATAGGTAAATCGCTATTTAATAAAGCTATTGAATTAACAAAACGTGGAAACTATCAGAGTCTCAAGGTAGATACCCATCCAGATAATATTAAAATGCAAAGATTAATTAAATCTATGGGATTTAAATATGTTGGATATATAAAATCAATCAATCGATTAGCTTATGAATTAATAACTTAATCATGATATAATTAATAACGAGGTGAATCAATGTTTATCGATGAAGTAAATATCGTAGTAAAATCAGGAAAGGGTGGCGACGGAATGGTCGCTTTTCGACGTGAAAAATATGTTCCTAAAGGTGGACCCGCCGGAGGTAATGGTGGAAAAGGTGGTTCAGTATATTTTGAGGCAGACGAAGGCATGTCAACTTTAACTGATTTAAAGTATCAAAAGCATATATTTGCTGATGATGGTGAAAATGGTAAAACAAAAAGTATGCATGGCAAAAACGCTGAAGATATCACTATTAAGGTTCCAATAGGAACAATCATTTATGATGAAGACACAAATGAAGTTTTAGCTGATTTAGTTAAACATAAACAAAGAAAACTAATCGCTAAAGGTGGTAGAGGCGGTAGGGGAAATCAAGCCTTTGCTAATTCTAGAAATAAAGCGCCTAAATTTCAAGAAAATGGTGAATTAGGTGAAGAATTGAATTTGCGAATTGAATTAAAGCTTTTAGCTGATGTTGGTTTAGTTGGATTTCCTTCTGTAGGAAAATCAACTTTAATTACAATGCTTTCAAAAGCTAAACCAAAAATCGCAGATTATCCATTTACAACTATAACACCTAATCTAGGAGTGGTAGAATATGGTGGAGTTGAACCATTTGTATTAGCTGATATGCCAGGTATAATTGAAGGAGCTTCTAAAGGCGCTGGATTAGGTATTCAATTCTTAAAACACATTGAAAGAACTAGAGTGTTGATTCACATGGTTGAAATGTCCCCGAAAAGTTATCGTGATCCTTATGAAGATTACATTGCAATTAATAATGAACTAGCAAATTATGAATATAATTTGTTAGAAAGACCACAAATTGTTGTAGCTAGTAAAATGGATGAAGAGGGTGCAGAAGAAAGACTAAAAGAGTTTATAACTAAAATGGATGATGACATTGATATTATTCCTATATCTGCAATGACCAATTTAAATCTAAAAGAATTAGTTCAAAAAACGAAGAAAATACTTGACCAAACTCCTTTCTTCTTTGAAAGAGAAGAAATTGTAGATGATTATGTTGAATATAACTTTGAGGAAGACCCAGATATTGAAATAAGGAAGACAAAAGCAGACACATATAATATCACTGGAAAATTGATAGATAAATACTATCGCCAACGCACACTAGCAACAGATGAAAATGTTCAAGCATTTTTAGCTAAACTTCGTAGGGCAGGTTTGGATAAACAACTGCGTGAAGCTGGAGCTAAAAATCACGATACAATTGTTATATATGATTTAGAATTTGAATTTGTAGAATAAATTTTCAAAAAATAATGTGTTAAAATATTGTTTTTTAAATGAATATAATATAATAATAAAAAGATATCTATATATATATTAATTGATGTTAATATGTGTATGATGTGATGCTTTTTGAAGATAAAATTTGAAAATTATCAGGAGGATTTATGTATAGTTATATAAAAGGACAAATTAAGGAAATTAATCCTAAATATATTACAGTAGAAAATAATGGAATTGGTTATTTAATTCAAACTCCAAATCCCTATAATTTTAAAGTGGACAATGAAATCATTATATATTTATATCAAAAAGTTAGCGATGATGATATCAGTTTATATGGTTTTAAAACCAAAGAAGCTAGAGAATTATTTATGAAATTAATTTCTGTTAGTGGAATTGGACCAAAAAGTGCGGTTGCTATTCTTGCAAGTGGCCCAGTAAATTCGATTGCTGATGCTATTGAATCAGGTGACGCTAAATATTTACAGAAATTTCCAGGCATAGGTCCTAAATCATCAAAACAAATTATTTTGGATTTGCAAGGGAAAATAGAACTTGATTCTACATTCACTTCAGAATCTTTCAATGAAGTTGAAGAAGCTTTAAAAGCTCTAGGATATAGTCCGCGTGAAATAAATAAAGTAATGAAAAAACTTGATGAAACAAAATCAACAAACGAATTAATTAAAGATGCTCTATCTTTAATGCTAAAATAACAACTTAGTTAACTGAATATGCATCTTGGTATGTATACACTTGAATCTAAATAAGTTTATGATAAACTGAATCCATCAAAAGGAGGTTTATTATGAGAATATTTAAAATGTCATTGTCTATTATTATCTTTGTATTGATATCGTTTCTAACAATAAGTTGTACAGATAATAATCCAGAAGAACAAAATATTAAGACTTATGCATTAGAAATGAATGTTGATTCTGAAGTAACTCTGGATTCGGACTTTATAAATTTCAATGAAAATATTACTGATAAACGTCTACAGGTATATTTTAGGGAATTAAGAGTTGTACATCTAAACTTACAAAATGTGAGAAGAAACCTAAAGAATACACATAATGATTTTATTCAAGTTCGTAATCAATTTGAAATTTCTGAGCAATCATTATCAGATAAAGATCATGAGAAAATTGTAAAAGCAATTCACTCACTTGGATTTAATCAATTTATGCTTAAACAAACAATTGGTGAAGGTTATCAACAATTGTCCCAAGTTATTAATAATCATTCGGAATATGATAATGATAGAATCAAAACTATGCTTGTTGAAGTTTACAATATTTTTCAAGCGCGTATTCAAATTTATGAAGATATGAATGAAACATTTTTATCAGTAATAGTAATTCTTGACAAATATTTGGAGACATAAGCGATGAAAATAACGATTGTTGAACAATCGAATAATGATGATGTTGAAGTCATCATAAAAGGGTCTAAAAACGATAAAACTGTTAAGTCGATTTATCAGACCCTTCTTTATTATGATACAACAATCATTGGAAGAAAAGAACATAAAAAATATACTTTATCCTTAAAAAATATATTATATTTTGATACAGTTGATAATAAAACATTTGCTTATACAGAGGATAATATTTTTGATATTCAACATCGTTTATATCAACTCGAAGAAAGACTTGAAAAAACACCTTTCTTACGAGTAAACAAACATACTATTTTAAATGTAAAAAAAATTAAAACTTTCAATTCTACAATTAATGGACGTATGGAAGCAAAGCTTTTAAATGGTGAACGTATTAAGATATCAAGACGATACGTACCTAATTTGAAAGATAAGTTAAGGGGATCGTCATTATGAAACGATATCTAAATTATTTTTTGAAAACATTATTTATTATTAATTTAATATATATAATTTTGTCATTTATAATCTTTAGACGATTTAATATATCATTATTATATTTCCGTTTAGAAATTGGTGCGATAATAATATCTATAATTCTCTCACTAGCATATTACATCTTTAAAACTGATAAAGGCATTGGAATTTTAAACGTTATTTTAGCATATGTATTAATAATACCTTCTTTGTATATTTTCCGGTTTAACTTTGGACGTTACCTATTCCGATCAGCATGGTTGATATATATAATATTCATTATTATTGGGATTATTTATGGAATTGTCTTATATGTTGTTTCTAAAAAATATAAAAGTGAAGTTAAACATTTAAACGAATTATTAGAAAAAAACAAAGAAAATCATAAGAAAAGCTCTTAGAACAATCGATTCTAAGAGCTTTTTATTTTATAGTGTGAACAATCCTTTTAAAAACTTGCGCTCAGAGGACTTAGATAAAGCCAACATTAATAATAATCTCGCCTTTTGTCCATTTAAAGAAGAAGCCATGATACAACCCATATCAGTTAAATATTTTCCACCACCAACATATCCATAAGAATCTAAAGTTCTACCTGAAGGACATCGAGAACAAATAATAACAGGAATGTTGTTTTCTAAAGCTCGCTCAATACCAGCTATCATTTTAGGCGGAACGTTTCCTCGACCTAAAGCTTCAATAACAAAACCATTAGCTCCTTGATCAATTAAAAAATTAATAACTAATGAATCAGTTCCAGCATAAGATTTGATAAGGTATACATTATTTACAAGATCATCTATATCTAATTTATTTCTAACAACAGTAACTAAACGATGATAATGAACTTCATTGTTATCAACAATTCCTAATGGACCATAGTCTAAAGATTTAAAAGTATCAAGTGTCAATGTGTTACTTTTAGTAACTTCACTTGCAGCATTGATTTGATCATTCATTACAACTAAAGTTCCTCGACCACGAGATTTAGTTGACCTAGCAACTAAAATAGATGACACCAAATTATTAACTCCATCAAATCCCAAATCAGATGAACTCTTCATAGAACCGGTTACAACAATTGGAATTTCAGTTTCAATTGCTGTGTCTAAAAAGAATGCAGTTTCTTCCAAAGTATCAGTTCCATGAATGACAATAAATCCAATAGGATCTTTTTCTTTAATAATCTTTTTTATCAATTTTGAAATTTCCAACATCATATCAGGAGTCATTGAAGGAGAAGGAATTTCAGAAAATTCAATCACTTCAATATCCTTATATAATTTGTATCCTAAAAAATTATGCATTATTTCCTCGGCGGAAAGAGCAGGTTTAACACTGTGAGTTTCATCATCAATTTTCATTGATATAGTTCCTCCAGTGAATATCATGTAAAGTTTTTTCATATACCATCCACCTTTCTATAAGAGTATTATATCATAACTACTTTAAAATGAAATCAAATAATATAATAACTATATGAATTGTCTCCCTTTTTTTAAATTGATTTTTAAAGTTACAAAAATTAACTGCTACATTTACAAGCAAAAGAGCGACTCTCTTATTAACAGTATTAACAAAATCACTCTTATTCGCGACAAATGGGTAAAGCAAGCAAGTTAACATAATATACATTATAGGAAGTAATATACGTTATAAGAAAACCGGGGATTTATCCACAAAACATTATCATTTGAAATAGATAACATGTTTATCCACCGGTTTGACTTCTATTGTTCAGTTCTAATCATACTCTTTTTTTCTTAATGAGTATGTTTATTTAGCGGTAAATGTGTAAATGAAAATTGTTGGTTCTTTTTCCGAAAAATCCATGAATTTTTATTTTTTTACTATGGTATAAGGTTATATTAGGAGAATATTATAAAAATTGCTTAGAGGCCAAATTTTAATATTAAAAAAAGAATCAGTCTAAAACTAATTCTTCTTCTACTTCTAACGAAAGATCCCTTATCATTTTTTGCGCTTCACTAATTGCATAATCACTTAAGTGTTTTGGATGATGTGCATCAGCTGAAATTATTGCTGGGGCATTCATATCTTTAACAAGTTTCCAAAATTCTTTTCTTGGATATTGATATAATGTCTTTCCATTTCTATCATGTTTTTTCTTTCTGAATCCATTCGCATTAATTTCTAAAAGAACATTTTCTTCTTTTGCTACCAATATAATTTCTTTACATAATGATAAAACTTCCTCAGAAATTTCTGGTTGGTTAATTAAAAATATATCGGGATGAGCAATAATTTTAAAGTAATTTGTTCTCATTGCATTGATAATAGTTTCTTTATATATTTTCAATTCAGCGTATGTTTTAATTTTAAAAACACTTTTAAGTTGATTATTATCTTTAATATAATGTTGTCCTAAAATTAAGTAGTCCAATTCATTTAATAGGTTTTCGTAATGTTTATGAAGAAAATCAAAATATTCTATTTCTAAAGATTTATAAATCAAAATGTATTCATAATATTTAACTAAGGCTTGTTTCATTTGTTTTAAATATAGTGGATAATCTTCTGAGGCCATCCTCAATGATCGATCTTCTAAAAAATCTAATGGAGCATGGTCACTTATTCCGATAGCTTTAAATTCTTTGTTGATGGCTTCTACAATGTAATCTTCAATTGTACCTTTAGCATGCTTGCATAAGTAACAATGAGTATGATAATTTCTGTTAAAAGGTTTATTCATTATATTTTCCTCTAGTCAATTCGATAGTGACACCCAATACTTTCTTCTCTTTCTAAAGCTTGTTTCGTTATTAAATAAGCTGTAGTAGCAAGATTAAGAGTTTCATAATAGTTTTTTGTGATGTTAGGATATTTCTTGAGATTGTTAATTATTTTTTGGATAGTTTTTAGACTTAATTTTAACCCAGCTTCATCTCTTACAATACTAACATGTTCATCCATATAATCACCTATTTTTTTTCTAATAGGTTTATAGTTATATTTATAGCTATCATTATTATTTAATTCTATGTCCTTTATAATATGATTTGCATGAATAGTTTTATTTATATCATCTGAGGCTGATTTAGCAAATACTAAACATTCAAGTAAAGAATTTGATGCTAGACGGTTCGCTCCATGGACTCCTGAATTTGCTGTTTCACCGACTGCATATAAGTTCTTAATTGTTGTTTTAGCATTTAAATTAGTTTCAATCCCACCACATAAGAAATGTTCACAAGGTGATACAGGTATTAAATCAACGCCTAGGATTAAACCATGCTCTTTAAGATAGTTAAAAATAGTAGGAAAGCGTTCTTTTAAAAATTTTGCATCCAGATGTCTTGTATCTAAATATACATGATCAGTCCAAGTATCATACATCTCTCTAAAGATTGCTTGTGATACTATATCCCGGGGAGCTAATTCCATTAAATCAGGACTATATTTTTTCATAAAACGTTCTTCTTCAACATTAATTAATTTAGCACCTTCGCCTCTCAATGCTTCAGTAATTAAAAATCTCTGTCTAGAATGACTATTTTCATCATAGAAAGCAGTTGGATGGAACTGGATAAATTCCATGTGACTGATCTTAACTTCTTTTCTATAGGCAATACCAATGCCATCGCCTGTAGCTAATAGATCGTTTGTTGTTGCATTATAAACAGAACCAATTCCACCAGTTGCAATAACAATTTTTTTAGCAAAAATCTTTTGATACTTTTCGAATTCATTTAAACATATCATACCAATAGCTATATCATTTTCAGTAATTAAATTTACTGCCATTGTTTCGCTTAGAAATGTAATGTTATCACGACTCATTAATTCAGCGATTAAAGTTGAAGTCACATTTTTACCTGTAGCATCTCCACCAGAATGGAAAATTCTTCTTGAAGAATGACCTCCTTCTTTTGTTACTAAAAACTTGTTGTCTTCTCCAATATCAAATTGCACCCCAAAAGAGATTAATTTTTTTACTGATTCATAAGCGTTTTCAACTAAAAATTCAACTGCTTTTTTATCATTTAAATAAGAACCAGCTTTTAAAGTATCATTAATATGTTCTTGATGAAGTTTGTCATCATCATTATATTCACAAGCAATACCACCTTGAGCTAATACAGAATTAGAATACTCAATTTTAGTTTTTGATATTATACATACTTTTAAATTCTTATCAATATTTAATGCAGTAAATAAACCTGCTAGGCCAGTGCCTATAATTAAAACATCTGTTTTTTTCATAATTAACTTAATTCCATCATTCTATCTAAAGCAATAATTGCTTTCTTTTGAATTTCAGAATCAACTTCAATTTCAAACTTTTCATCTTTTAATGATTTATAAACATCTTCTAAAGTGATTCTTTTCATATTAAGGCAGTTTAGTCCTTTGGACAATAAATGAAATGTTTTATTAGGGTTTTGTTTTTTCAATGCATGAATTAAACCCTTATCAGTTCCAATGATAAATTCTTTTTTTTCTGACTTAGACGCGTAGTCAAGTATATTCTTTGTAGACCCCACAAAATCAGCTTCTAATAGAACTTTTAATGGTGCTTCAGGATGAACTAAGACCTCTGCATCAGGATGCTCAAGACGCATTCTTTCAATCTCTTTTTTAGTTAAAAGATCATGAATATAACAATAGCCAGGCCATACGGAAATATCTTGACCTGTGATATGACGCAAGTATGTTCCAAGGTTCTTATCTGGTACATACATGATTTTTTTATTTGGAAAGTTTTTTACGATATTCTTAGCATTTGAACTTGTAACAATTATATCTGATAATGCTTTAATGTTAGCTCGTGTATTTACATAAGTAACAATCATTGTATCGGGATTATCTTCTTTAAATTCTTTTAACTCATTATAGTCAATCATTTGAGCCATGCGACAGAGTGAATTTTGTTTTGGTAATAATACCTTTTTATTAGGTGATAATATTTTTGCTGTTTCAGCCATAAAATACACACCGCAAAAAACGATTATATCAGCATCAGTTTCTTGAGCAATTTTACTTAATGCTAAAGAATCCCCAACATAATCTGCAATATCTTGAACTTCATTATTTTGATAGAAATGCGCAAGAATAACAGCGTTTTTTTGTTTTTTAAGTTTTTCTATCTCTTTTATATACATTGTATCATTCCTTTAATTTGAGTCATATTTCTATTATATGATTTTTTCTTCTATTTGCCAAGTTTATGATATAATAAAATTAGTTTATAAGGAGGCAAAAATGTATAAACCACTAGCTGACAAATTAAGACCAACAACATTTTCCGATATTATCGGTAATGAAAAACTTATAAATGTATTAAATAATTTGATTGAAAAAGATCGTTTAACTTCGATAATACTTTATGGTCCTACTGGCGTTGGAAAAACAACTATAGCAAAAATTATCGCTAATTATTATCCTTTAAATCATTATCATTTTAATGCATCTACTGATAATAAGAAAACCTTAAGACAAATTGTTGAATCAGTAAAAAATTATGATAGTGCTATATTAATTATCGACGAAATTCACCGTATGAATCGTGATATCCAAGACTATTTGTTGCCTTATGTAGAAAAAGGTTCAATCATAATGATAGGTTTAACAACAGAGAACCCTTATATTGCTGTTAACCCAGCTATAAGAAGTCGAGTATCTATTTATAAATTAACTAAACCAACAACCAAGCAAATTGAAGAATATCTTAAATCATTAGATTTTGAATCTATAAAACCCGGTTTAAAGATTGAGGATAAGGTTTATCAAGTTATCAGTGTTGCAGCTAACAATGAAGTTAGAAGCGCAATTAATATGGTTGAGTTAATTATTAATGCAAGCGATAAATTAAAAATAACATTAGCTGAAGCAAAAAAATTTCTTCCTGAAGCTCAAATTAGCGCTTTTAAAACTGGTGATGATTATTATGATGTCTTAAGTGCATTTCATAAGTCTGTTCGTGGTAGTGATGTAAATGCTGCAATATATTATTTAGCTAGATTTTTAGTCTCAGGAGATTTAAAATCTGTTATCCGCAGGATAAAAGCAATTTGTTATGAAGATATTGGATTAGCTAACCCAATGATGGGAGTAAAAGTAAATGCTGCTTGTAAAATTGCTGAAGAGATTGGATTACCTGAAGCATATAATGCATTAAGTGCTATTACAATTGAAATGTGTATTTCTCCTAAATCAAATTCAGCGCACCTGGCAATTAATTCTGCTTTTGATGATATTAAACAAGGTAAAACTTATCAAGTACCTTCTCACTTAATAAACAATCCTACTTATGATAATGCAAAAGATTACAAATATGCTCATGATTTTCCAAATCATATTGTAACACAAGATTATCTTCCAAAAGAATTACAGGGCAAAACATATTATAAACCTCAAACTCATACTAAAATTGAAAAAGCATATTCCGAAGAATATAAAAAAAATGAGTTAATTATAAAACAAAAAAAATAATCCTCGTTTGAGGATTATTCTATTGAAATTAAATAATTCGACAATTATGATCTTTGCATGTATCGATAATCACTGGGATGATTATCGGTTTTCTTTTTGTTGTCTGAACTAAATATCTTTGAATTTGATGACGCAAACTATCTTTATATTTTTTCCAATCAATTGTCCTTTTTGCAAATTGTTTCTTTGTTTCAAGTTCATAAATAATTTCAATTTGTTTAATAATTTCTTCATTATCTTTCATAAACAAGAAACCTCTTGAAATTACTTCAGGTTTATTTAACATAATTTTTTCTTTAGCATCAATATTTGCGGTCACAATCAAAAAGCCATCTTGTGATAATAGTTCTCTTTCTTTTAAAACAATACTATTTAAATCAGTTTCAAAGTTACCATCAACCATAACTGTTCCATTCTCAATTGTATCATGGTGTTTATCAACAACACCATTATCGAAGGTAATTGCTTCACCATTATCTAATAACAGGATATTTTGGTTGTCATAACCATAATCCTTTGCAATATTAGCTTGGGCTTGTAACATTCGATATTCACCATTAATTGGAATAATATATTTAGGCTTTAATAGTGAATACATTAATTTAATGTCTTCACTACCTGCATGGAATTGTGCTAAGTAAGCTTGATTTACTTTAATTACTTCACAACCAATTTCAGAAATTATATTAAATGTTTTAGCTGCTATTTTTTCTGTTCCTATTACCGGAGGTGCCATTGCTAAAATTGTATCTGATTCAATTAAATTAACCAAACGATCATAACCTTTAGCCATTCTTTGTAACATAAAGAATGGTTCATGTCTTTCTCCTGTTACTAAGAAAACAACATCATCAAATTCATTGCGATTGTTATTATCAATAAACTTTAAATTAACTAAACTTTCGCTAGGAATTTTAATATAACCCATTTTCTCTCCAATATAAACGAGTCTTTGAGCTTTACGACCTATAATAGCAATTTTTTTGTTTGCGCTTATAGCTTCATTAATAACTAATTGTATATTAGCTAATTCAGTAGAATACATTGAAACAATAATTCTGTTTGTAGCTCGTTTTAAAGCTTTTCTAATAGTTCTTTTTAAACTTCCATCTGTACCTGAATGGCCATAATTAAGTGCACCATTTGATTCGCCTAATAATGCTAAAACTCCGTAATCTGAAGTTAATGCTAATTTTTGAAAATCAGTTTTAAAATTAACACTTACGTTTTGATCAAATGTATAATCAGTTGCATATACGATAGCACCATCATTTGTATAAATAATTATTGCAGCACTTAAGGGTACAGAATGAGTTGTTTGAACAAACTCGATTTTAAAATCATGAAATTTTAAAGGTTTTTTATATTCGATAATATTAAATTTATATTTTGCTATATCCATTTGATTTTCATTTAATAAATCTTTTGCCATTTCAATCGTAAAATCAGTTCCATAGATTGGTTTATTAAATGATTGTAGTAATAAAGGTAATGCACCAATATTTTTATCGTGGGCATGTGATAAAAATATCCCAACTATATCTTTTTTTCTTGATTCTAAATATGAAATATCTGGAACCAATGCATCAACACCTAATAAGTCTCCGGTAGGATGTTGTAAACCACTATCTAAAATAATTAATTTATTATTTATATCTAAAACATATAAATTCTTTCCTGTATCACCTAAGCCGCCTAAGGCATAAAATTTTATCTTACTCATAATATCCGCTCTTTTCTTAAAAAATATCATATTCATTATACACTATTTTAGGTAATTTTTAAAAGGTTATGATTAAAGTTGAAAAATTTAAGTTTTTCTTATCATATAGATTTCTTTATGATAAAATAGAGATGGTGATATTAATGATAAATTATCCTAATAAAAAATCAACGAAAAATCGAAAAATAACCTCAACCGCTAATCGTGGAATGAATTTGGAAAAAATGATTAATCAAACTAATGAGTTTTACCTAAATAATGATATTGCAATTATTCATAAAAAACCAATTCCAATCCAAATAGTAAAAGTTGATTATAAAACTCGTTCAGCAGCGAAAATTGTTGAAGCTTATTATAAATTACCTTCTACAACTGATTATAATGGTATATATAAAGGCAAATACATTGATTTTGAAGCCAAAGAAACAAAAAACAAAACTTCATTTCCATTAAAAAATATTCATGAACATCAAATTATCCATCTTAATAAGTGTTTAGAACACGGTGGCATTGCTTTTATAATCATATATTTTTCCAAGTTGGATCGAATTTTTTTCTTAGATTCTAAATATGTTTCAAAATATTATACGCGTTCAATCAAGGGTAGAAAGTCAATTACATTAGAAGAAATTGAAGAATTTGGTATTGAAATCATTGAAGGATACCGAAAACCAATTGATTATTTACAAGTAATAGATAAATACTATTTAAACTAAAAAAAGTTGTTAATTACATTTTGTGTAACTAACAACTTTTTTATTATTAAAATATTTTAAAATATTTTTTTAATTCCCACTCTGTGACAGTAGTTTTAAACTCAATCCACTCTTTATTTTTATATTCAATAAATTTAGAAAAGATGTGATTGCCTAATGTATCCCTCATTAATTTATCTTTGCTTAACAAATCAATAGCTTCTTTTAAATTATCTGGTAAACTTTTAACGCCCAAATCAGCTCTTTCTTGATTAGTTAATTCAAATAAATTTTTATCGATTGGATCGATTAATTTAGTTTTATTAATTATTCCATCTAAACCGGCTGCTAAAATAACAGACATAGCAAGGTAAGGATTTGCTGCTGGATCAACAGAACGAATTTCTGTTCTTGTTTCTTTTCCTCGACTTGATGGTTTTCTAATCATAACAGAACGGTTATGTTCTGACCAAGAAATATAACAAGGCGCTTCAAAACCAGGAACTAAACGTTTATACGAATTCACAGTAGGATTTGTAATCGCACAAAAAGACCGAGAATGATTTAGTACACCTGTTATCCATTGTCTTGCGACTAAACTTAAACCAAGTTTATCTTTTTCATCATAAAAAACATTTTCACCATCTTCATCAGCTAATGAACAATTAGTATGCATTCCTGAACCATTAATGTTTGCAATTGGTTTAGGCATGAATGTGGCGTGAAGATTATGTCTTCTTGCAATAGTTTTAACAACCATTTTAAATGTTTGTAAATTATCACATGCTTCAACAACATCTGCAAATTCAAAATTAATCTCATTTTGTCCAGGAGATACTTCGTGATGTGAGGCTTCAATATTAAAACCAATTCTTTCTAATTCTAAAACAATATCTCGTCGGCAATTTTCTGCGCCATCAATAGGAGACAAATCAAAATATCCACCATTATCATTTAGTTCAGTCGTAATATTACCATCTCTATCTAATTTAAATAAGAAAAACTCTGGTTCAAAACCTATATTCAACGTAGAAAAACCAACTTCTTTCATTTTATTAACAATTTTCTTTAAATTAGAGCGTGGGTCAGCATCAGAAGGTATTCCTTCAGGAGTATTAATATCACAGAATAGTCTAGCAACTTTTCCATATTTTGATTCTTCCCAACTTAATACTAACCAAGTATTAAAATCAGGTTGTAAAAACATATCAGCTTCCATTATTCTTACAAAACCTTCAATTGAGGAACCATCAAACATTATTTTACCATCTAATGCTGCAGATAACTGTCTTACTGGAATTTCCACATTCTTTATTGTTCCTATAATATCTGTAAACATTAATCTAATGTAATGAACATCCTCTTCTCTTGCCATTCTTAATATATCGCTTTTACTATATTTGCTCATTTAAATTTCCACCCTTCACTAATCATTTAATTGATTATACAAAAAAAATATAGTTATTGCAATTGGATTTTTAAATTTATAAAAAATTTATAAAAAAAATAAATGGTGAGATTTCCACCATTTAAATTTTATACATTATATTCTTTTCTTAAATCACGACCATGTTTAATAATATCCTTGATGTTTCTTCTGATAATTTCTGTGTAGGTAAGCCCTTGAGTAAGTTGGGATACAACAGACTTAATCTTTCCATTAACCACTTCATACTCTAAAACATCTTCGATACGTTGTTTATCATAATCATTAATCATAGGTAATTTTAAATCGTCTTTAATTTTTGAAAAGGGATATGTTTTTTCATGTAAAGTTTTGTTTTTATCTTTAATCTGAAAAATTACTTTCATTGTTAAAGTTTCTTCTTTTGGCATCAATAAAAATTGAAAAAGAAGTTTAATCTTTTTTCTTTCGTAGTTAATTTGGTAGTTTAAAGTTTCAATAAACTTTTCATTATCATAATTAATTGACGCTTTATAATCCTTAACTAACCACTCTAACTCTTCTTGAATTGTTTTAAGAGTTTTATTCACTACTATCTCCCTTATTAGCTGCCTTAACTAATATTTTAACCATTTTATTTGAAAAATCAACTGGATCTTCAATTTTCAAACCTTCGATTAATAGTGCTTGGTTATATAATACACTTGCATAATCATCTAAATCAGTAGAATTATCTTTATATAACTGATTTATTGCTTGGAATAATTCATGTTGTGGGTTTATTTCTAAAATTTTTTGTGCTTTAGCAGATTTGGATTTATCACCAGGTAATTGTTCCATAACTTTTTCCATCTCAAATGACATTCCTTCACCACTAACTAAACAAACCGGTGAATCTGTTAATCTAGTAGACAGTTTTACCTCATCTACTTGTCCATTAAGAGATTCTTTAATTTTAGCAAGTAAATCCTTGTTTTCAGTTTCTAGAGTTTTAATTGTTTCTTTTTCCTTATCATCAACCAAATCTAAATCACCTTGGTTAATTGATTTAAACTTATGCTTTTTAAATTCAGTTAAAATATTTATCATAAATTCATCTATTTCGTCTGTTAAAACTAATACATCATAACCTTTTGATTTTAGACGGTCCATTTGCGGAGAACCTTTAATCGCTGTTTTAGAATTAGCTGAGCCATAATATATCTCTTTTTGACCTTTTGGCATTTTTTCAACGTACTCTTCAAGAGTAACATAACTATCTTCATTTACAGTTTCAAATAATAATAAATCTTTTAATAAATCCTTTTTTAATCCAAAATTATCATAAACACCATATTTAAGATTAACGCCAAATTCTTTCCAGAATTTAATGTATTCATCGCGTTCATTCTTTAGTAGTTTTTCTAAACGTTTAATGATTTTCTTTTCTAGGTTCTTTTGGATATTAACTAATTGGCGGTTCTTTTGTAAAATTTCTCGAGAAATATTCAAGTTTAAATCAGGTGAAACAACTAAACCGCGAATAAAACGTAGGTAATCAGGGACTAATTCCTTGCATTTATCCATTACAAAAACACCTTTAGTATATAGTTGAAGCCCTTTTTCATATTTTTCTGAATAGAGATTTTGTGGTGCTTTACTAGGGATAAATACAATTGATTTATAGGTTAATTTACCTTCTACGTTTGTCCATATACTCATAAAAGGATCAGTATAATCATAGTATTGACTCTTATAAAATTCATTTAATTCTTCTTCTTTTACTTCAGATTTGTTCTTTTCCCAAATAGGTGTCATTTGGTTAAGTGTTTCCTTTTCAACTATTGTTTTTGTTTCATCTTCAATTTCATTACCTTCATCATCTAACTTAGGAACTTCTTTTTCTTTTTCCATTGTGATTGGATAACGAACATAATTAGAATATTTTTTCACTAATTGCGTAATTTTATAATCTTCTAAAAACTCATCATAGTTTTCATCATCATCGTTTTTTCTAATTGTTAGAATGATTTCGGTGCCAACTTTTTCTTTATCTGTGTCTTCAATTGTGAAACCCTCTTCACCAGTTGACGTCCATTTGTAAGCTTGGTCACTATAGGCTGATTTTGTAATTACTTCTACTTTATCACTCACCATAAAAGCCGAATAAAATCCGACACCAAATTGACCGATTAAATCAGTCTTTTTAAGGTCTTTTTCTTTCATGTTTTTTAAAAATTCAATTGAACCACTTTTTGCAATAGTTCCGATGTTTTCAACTAATTCATCATAAGTCATACCAATACCATTATCAGTAATTCTAAATTTACGGTTTTTCTTATCAACTTCCAAGAAAATCTCATAATCATTACGTTTTTTCAAATCTTTATCTGTTAGTGAACTGAAATGATATTTGTCAATTGCATCGGATGCGTTTGAGATTAATTCTCTTAAAAATATTTCCTTGTTAGTATAAATTGAATTAATCATTAAATCTAATAATTTTTTTGATTCAGTTTTAAATTCGATTGTTTTTTTACTCATGTTTTGCCTCCTTATAATTCTTATCATTATAATTATAACATTTTTATTAGCACAGTCAAGTTTTGAGTGCTAGAAATTTAAAATAATAAAAAGAAGAGAATAAACTCTTCTAATTTTGTTCCAAATTAATCGTTAATAAATCACGTTTAAACATAATATAACCTAGTAAAATACATAAAACAAGTGATGCGGCCATATAAGGTAAGTTATATACAACAAATGAATAAATAAACGGGCTTACACTAGCTCCATAAGTTTCATTAAACCATTCTGTGTAACTAGCCCAAATTAGAACACCTGATATACCGTGTGATAAGTAGCGAATAAATGAAGCTAAAACCATACCTAATATTAATGGTTTTAATTTTGTTAGACCATTTTTAAATATTCCTGCTAGACCAAGTAGTGTAAAAGGAATAATATAATCTAATAAATATACTAATATTAATTTTATCCATAATGGTCCAATTATACCTTCTTCAGGTATAATAGCAACAACACTACTAGAAATCATCCCAGTAATCATTAATTGAATTATAGCAAAAATAAACCCTGCAAATAAACCGGTTTTGATTCCACGTCGATAAGCAATTAGAAAGATTGGAAACATTGCTGGTGAAATCGATCCTCCCCAAGGGAATATTCCTTTAGATAGAAACCCAAATATAACATCAAATACAACGGCAACACCTACTAAGATTGCTACTTCTGCGTAAACCTTAATATCTTTTTTCATAAAATCCTCCTTATTAGGGACTAAAAAAGCCCCTTAATTAAAGGGACCTAATAAGTAAATTAATACTCCTACGCTGGCATTATCCAGATCAGGTAAGGTCTATAACTACTAGTTATACTCTCAGCCTAGTTTACTAAGCTCCCCTATTAAATATATTATAACATATAATTTATATTTAATTAATTATTTCTTTCACTATTGGTGTTTTTTCTTGAACATCTTTAGTAATTGTAAAGGCTTCATTTAATTCACCAATAATTTCATCAGATATATCTTTATTTAGATAAACTTTTGCTAAAACATCACCTTTTTTTACTTTATCGCCAATCTTTTTATTTAAAACAACGCCAACGGAAGGATCTATTGTATCATCCTTTGTTTCTCTGCCTCCACCAATTTTCATTGAAGCTAAACCGATATTAAGAGCTTTTATCGTTTTAATATAGCCAGATTCTTTTGCTTTATATTCATAAATACTTTTAACGTTAATAAAATCTTCTAAATCAGTAATTTTTCCGCCTTGAGCGCTAATGAATTCATAAAATTTATCTAAAGCTTTTCCATTAGTTAAATTTTCCTTAGCCATTCTTTTTCCTTCTTCAATTGTATCAGCAATTTCAGCATAATATACCATATATGCAGCAATTTCAATACAGAGATTTTCCAAATCTTCTGGACCATTCCCCTTCAAAGTATCAATTACTTCTTTTACTTCTAAACGATTTCCTACAGAAAAACCTAAAGGTTGATCCATACTCGTGATAAAAGCAGTTACTTTTTTATCTAATGATCTTCCTATTGAAACCATTATTTTTGAAAGTTCTCTAGCATCTTCAATTGTTTTCATAAAAGCGCCATCACCGATTTTAACATCTAAACAAATAACATCCGCGCCACTTGCTAATTTTTTTGACATGATACTTGATGCGATTAATGGAATTGACGGAACTGTTCCTGTAACATCCCTTAATGCATATAATAATTTATCTGCAGGAACTAATTTTTTTGTTTGTCCAGCAACTGCTATATTTATATCATTAACTTGCTTAATAAATTCTTCTTCGGATAAGGAAATATTAAAACCCTCGATGGATTCAAGTTTATCTAATGTACCACCAGTATGACCTAAACCTCTACCTGATAATTTTGCTAACTTAGCACCTAATGAAGCAACTAAAGGACCTAAAACAAGTGTTGTTTTGTCGCCTACTCCACCTGTAGAATGTTTATCTACTTTTATACCAGCTATTTCAGACAAATCAATGATATCTCCACTATATAACATAGATTTTGTTAAATAGGTTGCTTCTTCATTTGTCATTCCTTGAAAATAGATTGCCATCAATAGTGCAGAAACTTGATAATCAGGAATTTGATTGTTTGTGTAACCATTAATTACAAATTCAATTTCCTTTTCACTAAGTTCTAATCCTTCTCTTTTCTTTTCAATTAAATCAACCATACGCATAAAAATCACCTCTTCTATCTTGTTAACGTTACTTATTATACAATAAATTATTAGTTTAGTAAATTATTATAACACACATTTTATTTGATTCTTATTATTATTTATGTATAATAGTCTTGGTGATAAAAATGATTGAGATATATTTAATACGGCATGGACAAACAGATGCTAATAAAAATGCATTAGTCCAAGGGAGAAAAGATAATCCATTAAATCAAACTGGTATTGATCAAGCTAAACAAACTGGTTTGTTTTTAAAGAAACAAAATATAAACTTTGATATCTGCATAACTTCTCCTTTACAAAGAGCAATATTAACTACAGAAATAATAAAAAATGAGTTAAATCTAAAAATGCCTACTATGATTGAACCAAAACTGATTGAAAGAGATTTTGGTGATTATGATGGCAAAAAAATTACTGATAACTATTATGATATGGTAAGATCAGGTTCGATTTCAAATATGGAAACAGATAATGAAATTGAAACTAGAATCAAAAATTACTTTGAATATTTCTGTAAAGAATACACAAACAAAAAAGTCTTAATGGTTGCTCATTCGCATGTTATTAAAGCGTTGTTAGTTAATCATATTAATGATTTCAATTATAAAACAATTTTAAATAATTGCAGTATAAATAAACTGACTTGTTCAAATAGTAAACTTAAAGTTATTGACTATAATATTAATCCATTATAAAAATTTATATTTATTGAATTAATAAATATTTATTACTGAAACAATGTTATAATATTAATAACTATGAGGGGTATACATAATGGTTTTATTAATATCATCTATTCTTATATTGTTTGTTAATCTAATAACTACAGAATATATTGCTGATAAGAAATTTAAGCCAATAATTACTTATTTATTAATTATTGGCTATACTTTAATAATGATTGGTCTATCAAGATATGTTATTCCAGTGATTTTTAATGGATCTGTAACACCGTTAATTTTTATGCTTATTTCTTGGTCGTATTTAATTTTATTTTCTTTTATTTATCAAAATAATCTTAAAACAATTATTATGATAATGGCATTTTCTTTATCACACACATTGCTCGTAAATGGATTAATATATCATGTATTTATTATTTTATTTGATGAATATGTAAATATATATTTCATTTTAATTCAACTACTTGTATTTTTATTTACAACTCCGTTGATGATTCTTTTAATTAAAAACACACTGAAAAAAATCACTGATTCATTCAACCAATTTTTATATAAAACCTTGATTTTCTTACCGCTATTTAATTTTTTAATTATGTATGTTTCAAGATATTTAATTGAATTTAATTCAATTATTACTGCTTTACTATTTTATTCCACAATGTTTTCTATGATTGTCTTATCATATTATTTGATTTATAAAATTATAAAAAGTTCTGATAATATTAATACTTTAAATACACTAGTCTATATTGACCCATTAACAAAACTTAAAAACCGTTTGGCTCTTTACATTGATTTCGCTAATATTAATCTCTCCCAAGATAAATATCAACTTTACTTTATGGATTTGAATAAATTAAAATCGATTAATGATGATTACGGTCATATAAAGGGTGATGAATATTTAAATAAGTTTAGTGAGTCATTAAAGAAGACATTCAATAAAGATGATAATATTTACCGAATATCAGGTGACGAATTTATTGTGTTATCAAAAACAAAATTCAAGAGTTTAGCTGTTATAAAAGATAATATAAATAAACACTTTAAGTATTCTCGACCCTTTTTAGGTGTTAGTGTAGGTTATGTGACGTATCCAGATGATGGAAGTACATTAGATGGTTTATTAAATTTAGCTGATCAAAATATGTATAAAGATAAAAATAGCAAGGACTAATTGTCCTTGCTTTTTATTAGTTTATATTTGTGCCATTATCTGGATTAAAACTTCCATTTGAATTTCTTAAATCTTCAACTAAAAGATCTCTCATCAAATAAGTAGTTAAAGTAATGTCTTCTCCATCAATAAAATCATAATATTCTTTATCAAAGATATAATCAACTGCCCCAACTGTATAATAGCCATCCAAAGTAATTTCAACGCCATTTATTGTTAATGAAATAATTTCATTATTTTGATTTTTTATTGGTTCCAAACCATCATCGAAATATACATCATCACCATAATTTTTAATTTCAACATAAAAATCTAAAAGCTGTTGGCCAGTTAATCTTGATGTTTTAATAACATTATCAAAAGGATAAATTGTAATCATATCTCCCATTGTAACGCTACCATAAGGCATATCGACTCTAAATCCACCGCTATTAGTAGCCCCAACATCAACATTTGCATAATCTCTAATAACTGAAGCTCCCCAACCAACTAAGTCATATTTATCATAATAGTTATTAGAAAAAGTTAATTCTTCATTAATGAAATTTAAATAAGTTGTATCACTCTCATAAGCATCTAGTATACTATCAATCGTAGAATCCATTGCAAAGAAGTCATCTTCATAAAATGTTTTATGAGAAAAACCTATTACTTCATTTATTTCACGGTCAAATTCCAAACTTATTCGAACTAACCAAGAATCATAATTATTGACTTGACCATATGGTAGATAAATTCCAGTTCTTTCAATGGAACTAGCTTCATTTCTGTGATAATGACCGTTAAAAACTGCATCAATACGCTCACTTCCAACTAATTGAGCAAGTTCTTCGTTTATTGCTGAACCATCATGAATATAAACAACAACAATATCTACATTTTCTTCGTTTCTTAATTCGCTAGCATAAGCTGCTGCAGTAAGAATTGGATCTTTAAATTCAATATTCTGTGTTCGAGAAACTGCTATTGAATTCATTAATTCTCCAATCAAACCAATAACACCAACTCTTACTCCATCAAATTCTTCTATTATATATGGTGTAGTGTTTTCTAGAGGCATTTGCGTGTCTTGATAAACAATATTAGCAGCTAGAATCTCATGATTTAATTCACCATTTTCAAGTGAGCCATCACGGTAATCTAATATTTTATCAATACCCCAATCAAATTCATGGTTTCCAATTATAAAACCATCAAAACCAGCTTCATTTAAAGAATCCACCAAAGGTAACCCATAATAATAATTTGATATAGCAGTTCCTTGGAATATATCGCCATTGGTTAGATACAATGAATTTTGTTGGTTATCTTTAATGAAATCACCAATATATGATAAAGCATCAATTCCTGAATAAGCCCCCCCATGAAAATCATTCATCGAGTACAAATCAATATTTACATATCTTTCAGTAACTTCACTTGTTGTAGTTATTTCTGTAGTAGTTTCTTCTATAGTAGTAGCTTCTTCTGTTGTGGTTGTCTCTACTTCTGTAGTAGTGAAAATTGTATCTTCTTCCGATGTAGTAATAGTTGTTTCTTCTTCTGTTGTAGTTATTATAGTTGTTTCGTTTTCTGTAGTAGTATTACTATCTGTTGTTAATATACTATTACCACAACTAACAAAAACAATTCCAACTAATAATAATGAAATTACACTTAATATTTTCTTCATTTAGTTAATCACCTCTTTATGTGTCTTTTGTATTATACACTAATCATCATTGTATTTAAAGATATTAATATCAAAAAAAGAAATGTCCAGGACATTTCTTTTTAAGTATGAAATAATTTTTGATTTATAATGAATTTAAATAATTAATATAATCTATTACACCTTGTTTTGTTAAGAATAAAGAAATATTACCTTCAACATAGTCGCTTGAGTCTAATGTATACATTGGATCTATACCAACAGCTGTTTCAATATCTGGTGTAATGATATTTCTAACAACCATTGAATCTAAAATTATATTTTGGTCATTAGGCGATAAAGTAGTAATGGTATTGAAATCAAAGGTAACATCAGCTATATCAGCACTTGTTGAGAAAGCATCTACAGCTTCAATAAGATTAATTAATTCTGTTTCAATGATAATGTCATTAATTCCATACAAAATATCGGTAGCTAAGTCAGGTACAACTAAGTCATCATTACTATCAATAATATTATCAAATGTAACATGCATTGAACCGCTATTTAAAATTAAATCAAAATCTAAACTTGAACTGATTAAATCAGGATTAATACCACCATCAAAACCAGTAATACCAATAGCGTTTATAGCTAAAATGATATCTATTAGTTCATTTGCTTCAATTTGTTCCTCTGTAATAGTATCAACTGTAATATTTTCTCTAAAAACATTTGGAACAATCAATTTCATTTGGCTAGTATCTTGTGTACTCATTGAATAACCTAATATAATATCTGATATAGTTGCTTGCATGATTGTTGAACCGAATAAATCACTTAACTCTGACTGATCTAAAGCAAATAAAGAATCAATTGTAAAGGTATCAACATCACTAGATATCATGGAAATTCCATTCATTAAGTTTACTAGTTCTACTTTTGTTAAATAATCCTCGGTTTCATAAGTGTTATCTGGAATAACTAATCCAAATGCTCCTAAATTAAATGATTCTAATGTATTAGTAATAGTTGCTCGGATTATTTTAGATGTAAATAAAGTATCATAAGCTGTTGAATTTAAATTATATAATACATCAATGTCAAATGTATCGATATCATCATAGATAATTTTGATTGCTAACATCAAATCAATAAGTTCATCAGAAGTAATATAATCAGTTGTCTCATACACATCATTAGGAATCACTAAACTATCTTGTCCGAGATTAAAAGTCAATAATTGTGCAGTTATCGTTGAACGGATTATGATTGATTCAAATAAAGTTTGATATTCTGATTCAGCCATATTAAAGAGAGTATCTAAATCAAAAGTGTCTAAATCATCATAGATAATTTTGATTGCTAACATTAAATCAATAAGTTCTTCAGAAGTAATATAATCAGTTGTCTCATATACATCATTAGGAATCACTAAACTATCTTGTCCGAGATCAAAAGTTAATAATTGAGAAGTTATAGTAGAACGAATTATAGTAGATTCAAATAAAGTTTGATATTCAGATTCATCCATATTAAAGAGGGTATCTAAATCAAACGTTTCTAAATCATCATAGATGAGTTTAATTGAACTAATTAATGCACTGAGTTCTTCTTTTGTATAATAATCTTGAAGATCTAAAGCATCATCTGGAACAGTTAAGTTAAAATCGCCTAAATCTAAAGTTGCAATTTGGTCAGTAATAGTTGCTCTAATAATATATGAATCAAGAATTGTATCAATAGTTGTACTTGGTAATGTATTTATAAGATCAACATCAAACTGAGCAAAATCTAAATCATCTTGCTCTAACAATATTGCTTGAATAGCAAGTAATATATATTCTAACTCTCCAGTTGTTGTATCTGTACTTTCCCAAGTTATATTAGTTGGAACAGATAAAAACTCTATACCTTCAATTTCAGCTTCACCACTTAAGATATTTATCAATGCATTTGTGATGATTTTTGAATCTAATAAAACTGTTGAATCAACCTTTGAAAACATCCCGAGTAATTGACTTGCATCAGCAGTTTCAATAGTTGAAATTGATACTCCTGCATCAACCATCTCTGCTAATATATCACCGAGTGCTAAATATTCAGTATCCCAAGTAAAGCCATCTTCAATTTCAATAATTTGTGAAAGGGTTCCTTCCCCCTCTTGGATTGCAGGAACTAAAAAAGCTTCAGTAGTTAATAAAACTACTCTAGAATTAGCTACATCTTGAAATATATCCTTAACAAAGTCGCCATCAACAGTTACTTCTTGGCCATTTTCATCAATTGAAGTATCTGATTCATTTAATAGGTCAAAAACACCAGAAATAATATTGCCTAACCTACTTATTTCTGTTTGATAATCATAATCATATAAATCGTCATCCGAAATACTCAAATTAATATCATTTTCATTGCTATAGTATTTAATAGCAATTGGTAATAATGTTGGTAAAAGAGTTGAAGATTCTAAATGTGAGAATGCTTCTCTAATCTCTTCTCCCTTAATATCCGTGATTTGATTAGTTTCAGAAAATTCTGAATCTAAAATAACCTTATAAGCATTAGAAAACACACTAACTTCATTTCGAATAGAAATATTAGTACCATCATAATCAAAGGATAAAATCTGATCAAATAAATTAATATGTAATGGCACTTGTGTTTCTTCGTTATAACTTGAAGTGACCTTTATTCCATTAGCAATCTTTACAATAAGGTTATTATTATAATTAGTTACCAATTCTTCTGTTGTATCCAAAACATCTTGTGAAATAACTGGTTCTTCTTCGGCTAACTCAATAATATTACCTTGATAGATAATTGATTGAGTAACATCAAATACAGTAGTTCTTTCAGTAAGCGTTAATTCAGATGTAGTATCAATATTTTCTGTATCAGATGCTAACATAGTAATGTTTTCTAAGAAAGAAACACTACCACCTAAAACAATTAAAGTAACAAATACTGCCATAGCACCATTTAGAACGCCTACAACAGCACCCATACCACGGTGCTTATTTCCTTTGCTTTTAACAAATAAACCTCTAATAATCCCAGTAATAATTTTATAAATCAACAAAATTATGGTGAAATACAAAATTGCCCAGATAATTTTTAAGCCAAATTTAATTAAACCTTCAGCTAATAAATTAACTTCAGCATTACTCATATCCAAACTATTATTAAACAATGCTTGGATTACTTCCTCATAATGAGTTGAAAATGAAGTGAAATTAGCTAAACTAGGGTCTATATTACTTAACACATTACCTAAAAAACTTAAATTCATCCCCCATAAACCATTCACTACCTGTGTTAAAGTTAAAAAGAATACAATATAAAATACTGCCATAACAATTAAGTTATAGATTGATTTTTTAAATCCTCTAAGAAATCCCATTAATATTGCAATTATTAAAATTAAATAAAATACTAAATCAATAGAAACCAAGATATTTAATGTAACCATATATTAAACCTCCAAAAATCTTATTTACGTATATTATACTATATATACAAAAAAATCAATAATTATTCGCAAAAAAAAAGGAGTCAGTAAAAACTGACTCCTATTGATAAATTGTATTAACTGTTCAAATAATCAATATATCGTCGAATACCATCGGCAGTTAAGAATGATGTTACATCTCCATCTTCATAATCACTTGCTTGAAGTGTAAAGAATGGATCTATACTATCTGCAGATTCAATTTCTGGAGTAATAATATTTCTAACAATCATAGATGCAATAATGATGTTTCTTGTAGTTTCATCTTTTCCTGCAATAGTAGTAAAATCAAATGTGATATTAGATAAATCAGCACCACTTCCAGCAAATGCTTTACTAGCAAGAATAAATGCTTTAACTTCAGACTTGATTAAAATATCTGTTAAGTTATACAAATCATCAAGTGCTTTATCAGGAATATCTGTATTGATATTATCATTACTTTGAATAATATCTTCAATAGTTAAGTGTAATGTACCACTGAGTAATATTGTATCTAATTGTGTTCCTGTTAGAGTAGTTATTGTTGTTGGTGAAACTGATGATGAGAAATCAGAAATACTTAATTCATTTAATCCATTAACTAAATACTCAATTTCTTGTTTTTCAATATAAGTCATATTAGCTGAAGTAATTTCTGAATAAACAGTAATAATTATGTCATAAGTATTAGTTTCATCTCGATTAGGAATAATTAAGTTTCCACTATTACCATCAATAATTTTTTTAGAAATGGTTGCTTGGAATGATGATGATTCTAAGAAAGTTGAAATATCACTGAAGAAATCACCTGCGTTAATACTTGAACTTGCATTATATGAACCAAGATCACTAGCACCTAGTTTATTGAATCCGGTAATAATTGCTTTTACTTCATCTTTAACAATATACTCTGATGTATTAGCTGTTAATGTAATTTCATGATATATTCTATTAGCTTCTATAGCGCCATCTTCAGTATAAGTTGGAACTAATAATACCTCATCTGGTAAATCTAGAATTTGTTGAGATACAGTTCTATGCATAATTGCTGAAGTTAGTAAGATATCTTGATTACCAGGGTTAGTATCTTCATCAAATACACTTAAGTCTACGTTACCACTGAATGCATTGACATCGCCACCTGTGCTGACTAAATTCATTACATCAATTAAAGCAGTAATTTCAGCAGTTGCGATATAATCTTCGCTATTAGTTGTTGTAAATACGATTTGAACATTTGATAAATCTTGTTCTAATGAGTAATCAGGGACAACTAATGAATTATTATTTATAATTTGATTTGATATAGTAGCATGTAAAATACTTGAATCATATAAATCTTGTTGAACGCCTGGATCACTTAAT
>JAIPGD010000013.1 GCA_021736305.1 Candidatus Izemoplasma sp. | reverse complement strand
TCACGCCAAGATTTTATTCCACACTTCCTTCAGTTCACACCTCACGATGGATACCTTGTGTTTCCTTAGTGGTTGGCTTATGAGTGCCCCCACAGTGGACTTCCACCACCTAGTTATATGCCATGCCCGGCACACTAATGAAAGATGCTAATTGCATCTTTTTTATTTTTTTTTAATGTTATAATTAATATAAGGAGTGAAAAATAATGAAAAGAATAGAAACAGATTTAGCGCCTAAAGCAATTGGGCCATATTCACAAGGTGTAATGGTAAATAATACGCTTTATGTTTCAGGGCAAATCCCTTTTAATCCTGAAACAATGAAAGAAGTTGAAAAGGAAATTACCACACAAACAAAACAAAGTTTAGAAAATATCTTGGCCATTGTAGAAGCTGCAGGTTTATCAAAACAAAATATTGTAAAATGCGGTATATTTATGGCTGATTTAACAAGTTTTGCAGAAATGAATAAAGCTTATCAATCTTTTTTTGGAGAGCATAAGCCTGCTAGATTTGCAGTAGAGGTAAGTCGGTTACCCAAAGATGTTTTAATCGAAATTGAAGCAATTGCTGTAAAGTAAAGAAATTAAAAAAAAGAAACACTTTCGAATTTTTTCGCGAGTGTTTCTTTTATATATAAGTGTTATTTAATTATTTGATTCATATTCATTGATAATTGTTTTTACTAAATCTATAGGAATTGAGAAGCCCATTCCTTCAATTTCTTCAGTAGCGTATTTTAATACATTAATCCCGACTACTTGACCAGACAAATTATAAATTGGACCACCACTATTACCTGAGTTAATCGCTGCATCATGTTGGATAAAAGTAATCGATTCTCCTTCAACAAAACGATCAATTCCAGCAACAACACCTAATGTAATTGAACCATAGAAATTAAATCCTTTTGGATGCCCGGAAGCAAGAATTATCTCGCCTTTTTGTAATGTGCCTGAAGTTCCTAATTCAGATACAACTATATCTAGTAATCCCGCATCAGAAAAAGAAAGTAAAGCTATATCTGCATCTGTATCTACATGAAGCAAGGTTGCATCTACGAATTCTTCATTTTCAAATCGGATTTTATAACTATTTCCTTCTTCAACAACATGATTGTTTGTAATTGCATAATATAAACCTGCAACTTCATCGTGTTTATATATTACTCCAGAGCCAATTGCAACGCCTTGAGCATCCATGTAAGATTCTACTCCAATAACAGATTTGTTTGATATTTCAATAACATCATATATTTTGTTTTGAATAGCATCATAAATAACTTCAGGGTTATCAAATATGTCATATAAACCTAATTCAATATCCGCATATATTTGATCATATGTCTCTTGAGTAATTTGTTCTAAAACATCAAGATATATATCATCATAGACATCTTGATAAACATCTTGATAAACATCTGCAATTAATTGATCAACTAAATCATTATAATTGCTATAAGTATAAGTTCTATTAATTTCTGTAGTAGTAATTTCCTCAGTCGTACTAATCGTTGTCTCTTCTGCGAAAACTTTATAAGCACCAAAACCTAAAACCGAAAAAATAACTAAAGTATATATTATTATTTTTTTCATTATCTTGTATTTCCTTTCAATTCAATATCGGTTAAAGTAATTTCTGTCCATATGCCATCTACTTTCCTTAAAACAACAATATCAATTATATCCCCGACAAGATAACGCGAGAATTCTTCAACAAAATCACTAGTATTAACTATCTCGACTTCTCCTATTTGAATAACTATATCATCTGGAAAAATATGACCATCAACAGTTGAATCAGGAACTATATCTTGAATATAAAAACCTCGATAAACATCTTCAGGTATCTCATAACCTTCACTTATTAAAACATCACGGTTTTGCGAGATATCAATAAAAGTAATACCCAATACGGGTTTTCTACGTGAAAAGCCAAATTCTTCAATATCGCCTACTATTAACTCAACCAATGATGATGGAATAGCGAAGCCCATTCCTTCAATATCAAAATCCACTAGTTTCAAAACATTAATACCTATTATTTCACCATTTAGATTAAATAGTGCACCACCACTATTACCGGCATTAATCGCTGCATCATGTTGAATATAGTTAACAAACATATCTCTAGTACCATCTTGATCAATATCAAAATACCGGTTAATTCCAGATACTATTCCCATTGTTAATGTATTATAGTAATCATACCCAGAAGGATTACCTACAGCTAAAATGAATTCACCTTTTTTAGTTTGGTCAGAATCGCCAAAATTAGCTACAGTAAAATCAGCCTCACTTTCAAAATACAAAACAGCTAAATCAACTAAGTCTTCAAAACCTCTTAACGAAGCAGTATAAACAACTTCATCTTCCATTTGGATTTGAATAGTTTGTGCCCCTTCGACTACATGATAGTTTGTAACAACATAATAAGTATTATCTAGACGTTTATATATAACGCCTGATCCCACTCCAAGAACTTCATCACTAGAATCCAAACTGCTAACACCTACAACTGCCTGAGCAGAGGTTTGGCCAACATTAATTATACTATCATAAATCGACTTAGCTTCTAAAGTAATTTCGCCAGTTTCAATTTTTTCAAGAATATCTGTTTTTACTTGATTATAGATGATATCTAATTGCTCATCTGATACATCTTCTATTACATCAGCTCTAATATTTAAATAGAGTTCATTATAGATTCTCGAATAAACATCAGAATATACATCTTCTCTTAACTGACTTAAATCAATTTCTTGTTCTGTTATTTCAGTAGTTGTTGTTTCTTGAGTTGTTTCATTAGTCGTTGTTGTTTCAAAATTAATGATTTGTGAACATCCTACAAATGTTAACATCATTAAAAATAATAATCCTATTATTAATTTCTTCTTCATCCATAACCTCTCCTTAGTCTTCACTCATAATCACCAGTAATTTCCCTTTACTAAAAGTAACTTCTCCACTACCTTCATTAGAAACAGATAAGGAATCACTAGTAGAAAGAAAATAATTATCCAAAGTATATTTAAATCCTTTTAGTTGTAAATTATAAACATCTTCAATTGCGAAGAACGAAACATATTTTTTATAATTATTTACTTTATAATTACCTTTATTTAAGATGTACATAACATGTTTATCGTCTTTCAAGCTGAATCTATATTTTTTCATTAAATTCAAATTAGCAATAAAATGATCAATTCTTCCGCTTATCCCACCAAAGACTTCAATAGAATTGTAGTCATAATTATTATATATATAGTCTAAAGCATAAGCCAAATCAGTCTTATTTTTTCTTTTTTCTAATCGAATTATTTTCTTACACTTATTTTCGATTAATTTATAAGCTTCATTGTCAATAGAGTCAAAATCTCCAACCGCTAAATCAATAGGTTTATCAAGCTCCAACAAATATTCTAAACCAGAATCGACCCCAATAATAAATTCATTCACTTCTTCAAAATAAAGTTTACGAAAATCATAATCGTTTGGTCCGCAAAATATTTTTATTTTATCAAACATTTTCTAATTCCTCAATAATTGCCTTACGATTTTTATTGTTAAAAATAAATGAACCCACTACTATGATATCACAACCTACGTCTTTCACTCTTTTTGCGTTCTCAAGGTTAATTCCTCCATCAACCTCAATAAGATAATCATATTTATTGAGTTTTCTTTCACTGTTTAAATAAGCAATCTTATCTAAAGAACTTGGCATAAAAGATTGACCACCCTTACCGGGTTCAACGCTCATAATTAAAATTAAATCTAAATCCTTTAAATAGGGTTTTAATGTTTCTACCTTAGTATCTGGCTTTATTGAAATACCAACTTTTACATCCAATTTTTTAATTTTTTCGATTAATTGATGAACATTTTTTGTTGCTTCGATATGAAAAGTAATAATATTAGCCCCATTTTTTGCATAATCCTCATAGAATTTCTCGGGGTTTTCAATCATTAAATGGCAGTCAAATATCTGATTTGAATATTTTTTGATTTTTTTTAGCATTTTGTGATTATAAGTTTTATTATCGACAAATTTCCCATCCATAACATCAAAATGTAACCATTTAGCATTTGAAATGGATTTTATTTCGGATTCTAACTTAGAAAAATCTGAACTTAAAAATGATGGAGAACATATCATTATTTATCCCTCCGATACATAGGTTTAGTCGTTTTTATCTCATTATAAATATGCTTGTAATCAGCATATCTTTCTTTTAATATATTTCCAAGTTCTAATTGTTTCTTTACTTCACATCCTGGCTCGTGTAAATGTGTACATTCATTGAACTTGCAATGTTTACTTAATTCAAAAAAATCTTTAAAATAATATTTAACTTCTTCAGAATCAATATTTTTAAACTCAAGGCTAGAAAATCCAGGGGTATCAGCAATATATCCTTCTCCAAATTCAATAAGCTCAACATGTCTAGTAGTATGTTTTCCTCTACCAAGAGCTTTTGAAATTTCATTGGTTTTAATATTGAGATTTGGGTTAATAGTGTTTAATATAGTTGATTTTCCTGCGCCAGTTTGCCCAGCTAAAACATTAATTTTGCCTTTAGCTGAAGAAACAATTATATCTATATTATCTTTAGTTATCGAACTAAAATATATAATTTTATAAAAATTTTCGTAATAAGTTAATTTACTTTTTAAGTTCGAAAATTCTAACTCTGTTAATAAATCAATTTTAGTGATAATAATAATTGGCAATATATCATTAGCTTCAATTAGAGTTAGAAACTTATCTAGTAATAAAAAACTAAAATCAGGATCTTTAGCTGAATTAACTAATAAAGCTTGGTCAACATTAGCAACCAAAGGCCTATATAATTCATTTTTCCGTTCATATACCTTTACAATTGAATCCTCATTAAATTCAACAAAATCACCAACTATAGGTTTAATATTACGGTGTCTAAATATTCCCAAAGGTTTTAATTGATAACGTTTATCTAATTCATCAATGACTGTATATATTCCGCCCACAACTTTAATTATTCTTCCTTTTTTCAAAGCAACCCTCCCTATATAAGATTAAGATTATTATAACATATAATTCAAGTTACTAAAACTTTTTGCACAAAAAAAAGAAGGCTTAGCCTTCTTAAACTGATTCAGTAAATCTTTTAAAATACGCTTGAGGATAATCGCATAGTGGACAAACTTTAGGCGCTTTCTTTCCGAAATGTAAATGACCACAGTTTGAACAAATCCAAACTTCTTTTTCATTATCAGACATAAACTCTTTATCGTTTTTTAATCTTTCTATTAAAGATAAATATCTCTCTTCATGTCTTTTTTCAATTTCTGCGACTTTTTTAAAAAGAAAAGCAATTTTTTTGAACCCTTCTTTTTCAGCTGTCTCAGCAAAACCTTTATACATATCTGTCCATTCATAATGCTCACCATCAGCACCATCTTTTAAGTTCATAGTTGTTGTTGGAATATCACCATCATGAAGAAGTTTGAACCAAACTTTAGCATGTTCTCTTTCGTTTCTTGCAGTTTCTTCAAAATAATCTGCGATTTCTTCGTAGCCTTCTTCACGAGCTTTATCAGCATAGTAAGTATACTTGTTTCTTGCTTGTGATTCTCCAGAAAAAGCTTCTAATAAATTCTTTTCAGTCTTACTTCCTTTTAATTCCATAATTTCCTCCTATAATATTATTCATCTCCGAAAGAGATACCAATATCTCTTGCGGAATTAACCAAATCTCCATGTGGATTGACTATTCTCGCTCCTCCACGACTTGTTTCACCTATTTTACCAGATCCTACTACTTCTTCAATTCTTACTGAACTCATAGTATCATTTTTTATAATAACCATTCTTCCAAATTCATTATTATGTATCATATCTACTGAATAAGAACCATATTTTGTTCCTAATATTCTATCAAATGTATTTGTAACTCCGCCTCTTTGAATATATCCTAAATTAGTCACTCTAATATCTTGACCAGTAATTGGCTTAATAATCTTTTCTAACTTTCGAGCAACTACGTTACAAACACCACCAAGTTTTATTGCGTCAGGACTATCTAAATCTATGTTTTTAATTGTAACATCACCATCAATAGGTTTTGCGCCTTCAGAAACACAAATTATAGAAAATTTAGAACCGCGATCATAACGATCTAAAACAGTTTTTGCAACCTTCTTGATATCATAAGGTATTTCTGGAATTAAAATTACATCCGCAGAACCAGCTATTCCGCCTTCTAACGCTAACCAACCAGCATTGCGTCCCATAACCTCTAAAATCATTACTCTATCATGGCTGTACGCTGTAGTATGTAATGCGTCTAAACTTTGCATAATATGATCTAATGCTGTTCTATAACCGAAAGTTATTTCGGTTGCGGGTACATCATTATCAATAGTTTTTGGAATAGCAACAACATTGACGCCTTTTCTTCCGAAATCTCTTGCAGAAGTTAAAGTTCCATCTCCGCCAATAATTATTAATGCATCTATTTTATGCTTTTTTAAATTTTCAATAGCTTTATCTGAAACATCTTTATATACAATGTTACCATCTTTATCAGTAGTAGGATAATTAAATAAATTATCTTTATTAGACATTTTTAGTATAGTTCCACCTTGATGAAATATACCTCGAACTGTAGTTAAATCCATTTTAATGTAATCATCAGTATATAGACCATGATAGCCGCCTCTAAAACCAATAACTTCGTAATCGTATTTTAATATAGCCGATTTAACAATTGCTCTAATTACTGCATTTAAACCAGAACAATCGCCTCCACCGGTTAATAACGCTATGCGTTTTATATTTTTTATCATGATATCTCCTTATCTTTATTTATTTTACCAAAATAACTAATCTCAGTCAATTTATATTAACTATCATTTTAGTTATTTTTTAATCTCAATTGGCCACAAGCTGCATCAATATCTGTGCCTAACTCTCTTCTTAAAGTAGCATTTATTCCTCTTTTTTCTAGTTGTTTATAAAACTTTTGTGCTTTAATTGGATCAGTTTTTTTATACACAAACTCATTGACAGGATTATAAGGAATTAAATTAACATAAGCATTAATTCCCCGAATTAAATCACTTAGTTCATTTGCATATTTAATATCATCATTAATACCTTTCAATAAGATATATTCAAAAGTCACTCTTCTACCTGAAATTTCAGTATAATCTTTAACAGCTTTAATTAAATCTTCTAAAGGATAAACCTTATTTATCTTCATGATTCTAGAACGCAATTCATTATTTGAAGCATGGAGACTAATAGCTAGATTTGTTTTAATCGGTTCTCTAGCATAATCATAAATTTTAGGAACTATTCCACAGGTTGATACAGAAATATGTCTAGCTCCAATTTGAAGACCATGTTTATAATTGATGATACGAATAAAATCCATAACATTATCATAATTATCAAATGGTTCCCCTGTTCCCATAACTACAATATGAGTAATCTTCTCTTCAATTATGTTTTGAACTGATATTATTTGGTTAACTAACTCGTAGATATTTAAATTTCTATGCTTAGTTATTAATCCGGAAGCACAAAAAGTACATCCCATAGAACAGCCTACTTGAGAAGTGATACATAAACTTAATCCGTAATCATATCTCATTAATACAGTTTCAATAACATGTTCATCAATAAGTTTGAATAAAAATTTTTGGGTACTATCATCAGCAATTTGTCTTGTTACCAATTCTAAGTTTTCGAATTCAAAAATATCAGAAATAAACTTCCTTAAAGGTTTACTAATATTTGTCATTTCCTCAGGATTAGTAACTTTTTTTTCGTAAACCCATTTGAAAATTTGGTCTGCATTAAAGCCTTTGTAATTATTTTCTTCTAAAAAACTTTTCAGTTTTTCTATTGTAAAACCGTAAAAATTTTGTTTTTTCATATTAACCTCTTATACCTTAATTATAGCACATCCATTAATAAGATGTGCTACATTTTTTATCGCCTTAACTTTGCTTTATGTTTTTCAGTTAAAGCATTGACTATTCTATTAACCATAGTATCAATTTCTTCTGTTTCTAAAGTTTTTTCTTTGTTTTCAAAAATCAAAGATAAAGCTATTGATTTTTTATTTTCTTCTAACTTATCACCTTGATAAACATCGAATATATCAACTGTTTTTAAAGAATTATTACTAATTTCTTTTACTGTTTTTATTAAATCTTGAGCAAGTATATCTTTATCAACTACTAGCGCAATATCTCTATTAACACTAGGATATTTAACTATATCTTGATAATTAACATTAATTTTTTGATAAGGGGTGAAGATTTTATCAAGTTCTAATTCAAAAACATAAGTATCTTTGACTTCGAGTTGTTTTTCCACTTCAGGATGAATTTTACCTAACCATCCAATTTTTTCTTCACCAATAAATATTTCAGAAACAATTCCAGGATGCATGTTTGGAAGTTTTTGTTTGGGGGCTCTAAAATCATAATCTAATAATTTTAAATCTCTTAACAAACTTTCAATAACACCTTTTGCTAGATAAAAATCAACATTGTTATATTCTTTTTGCCAAAGCGAATAATTATATCTTCCGTGTAATAATCCACTAATCAACTCAACCTCTTCTTCAAAAGTATATCTTCTTCCAATTTCAAACAAGAGAATATCATTTATCTTTCTTGATTTATTATAAACCAATACATCAGTTAAAGCTGGAATAAGAGAATGACGTAAATATTCTCTATCAGTAGTTATTGGATTCATTATTTTTACTAAACTTAGTTTCTCTAAATCATATTTTGTTGCATTTGTTTTATCAGTTAGTGAATACGTATTTGTTTCATAAAAACCTAAACCAGTAAAAAATGTTCTTAAGTAACGTTTGAACTGTTGTTTTTTTGTCAATTTACCTTGAGTAGGGGTTATTGGTAATGTTAAATCAATTTTATCATATCCGTTGATTCTAACAATTTCTTCTACTATATCTTGATAGCTTTCAAAGCCTAACCGTCTAGCTGGCACATTCACAACAAAAATATCATCTTTTAATTTATATTCAAAATCAAGTCTATCTAATATTTCTTTTACAACATTTTTTTCAAAGTCATAACCAGTTACTTCTTTAAGTTTTGAAAAACTTAATTCGAATTGTTGATTTGTTTTTCTTGCGTTATTAAAGAAACTCGGTCCACCACAATTTTTTGCATCAGCAAATTCAACTAATAATTCACATGCTCTATCAAGCGCTTCTTTAGTTAATTCGTGATTAATTCCTTTTTCAAATCTTGAAGAAGACTCACTTTTTAATGCTAATCTTTTTGAGGTTTTCCTCACAGAAATTGGATCAAATATTGCTGACTCTAGTAAAATTGAGTCTGTATTTTCATCAACTTCGGTTTCAAAGCCTCCCATAACACCAGCTATAGCAATCGGTTTCTCCCCATCTGTTATAACTATATCAGTTTCAAGTAATTTCCTTTTTACTTCATCCAAAGTTATTATAGTTTCATTTTTGTTTGCTTTGCGAACAATTATTTTTTTGCTATTAAGTTTTTTAAAATCAAACGCGTGCAAAGGTTGAGAATATTCAAGCATAACATAATTTGTTATATCTACAACATTATTAACCGGTCTTATACCACTAGCTAGTAATCTTGACCTTAACCAGTAAGGGCTTGGTTTAATTTTAATATCCTTTATCAACTGGCCATAATATACACTAGCATCTTTTGTCTGAGTAAAAATATTTATTTCGTGTTCTGGTTTCACTCTTTTTACTTGCGGTTTATTGAATTTTATTTCAACATCAAGCATCGCTTTTACATCATAAGCAATACCACGCATTGATAAAAGGTCTGGACGATTAGCAGTTAAGTCTAACTCTAAAACTTGATCATCTAACCCCATATATTTTAAGGGATCTTTTCCAACTTCAGCATTATCATCTAAAACATATATACCTGTTTCTTTTTTTTCAAAATCTGCTACTCCTAATTCTGCTAAAGAACAAATCATACCATTAGAAATAACATCTCTTATTTTTGCCTTTTTAATTTTAAAATTACCAGGCAACACAGCCCCGGGTAAGGCTACAATAACTTTTTGGCCTTTATCTACGTTAGGTGCACCACAAATAATTTGTAAAGTCTTATCTCCAACATTAACTTGACAAACTTTTAGTTTATCTGCATTTTCATGATTTTCACACTTTTCAACATAACCAATTATTAGTTTACTAGCATCAACTAAAGGGTATAAACCTTCTACTTCTTGGCTCATTAAATTGAATTTTTCAACAAGATTTTTATAATTGATTTCTTCGGTTAAATAATCATTTAACCAATTTAAAGATATTTTCATAACAGCCTCCTAAAATTGAGAGTTGAATCTTAAATCGTTGGTATATAATAAACGAATATCATCTATTCCGTGTCTTAACATAGCAATTCTTTCTACGCCAAAACCAATTGCAAATCCTTGAAATTCGTTTGGATCATAGCCACATGCTTTAAGCACATTATTATTCACCATACCAGCGCCTAAAATTTCTATCCAGCCTGTATTTTTACACATAGAACATCCTGTTCCATTACATTTATAACACGAAACATCAACTTCAACGCTTGGTTCAGTAAAAGGGAAATATGAAGGCCTTAATCTAATCTGTCTTTCTTCACCAAATAGTTTCTGAGCAGCTAATAATAATGTCCCTTTTAAATCTGATAAAGAAGTCTTCTTATCAACGACCAAAGCTTCAACCTGCCCAAACTGATGAGAATGAGTTTGATCATCATCATCTTTTCGGTAAACTCTACCTGGAGATATAATTTTTACAGGTTTTTTATCTGCGTTTTCTAATAAAGACCTTACCTGAACAGGAGATGTGTGTGTTCTTAATAAGATTTCCTCAGAAATATATAGTGAATCTTGCATATCTCTTGCTGGATGGTCTTTGGGTAAATTTAACATCTCAAAATTATATTTATCTTCTTCGATTTCAGGCCCTTCTTTAATCTCATAACCTAATCCAACAAAAATATCTTCAATCTCTTCAATAGTTTGTGTAAAAATATGTTTTTTTCCTTGGGCTATTTTTTTACCAGGAAGTGTTACATCAATTGTTTCTTCTTTCAATTTTTGATTAATTTTATCTGCTTCAATTTTTTCTTTCATTTCTTCAATTTTATGATTGATTTTATTTTTCCCAATATTTACTAATTTACCTACTTTAGGTTTTTCATTGTTCGGAAGATCTTTTAATTCTCTCATAAAATCATTAAATTGACTCTTTTTCCCTAAATATTTAGCTTTTAAAACCATTAAATCATTCAATTTAGATGCTTTACCTAATTCCTGTAAAGCTTCTTCAACTAATTTATTAATCTTTTTTTCCATTTTTCCACCCCTTTATTTAAAAAAACCGCCCTTAAAAAAGGACGATTTACAAACCGTGGTACCACCTTAGTTCTAGTTGTAAGTAACTAGCACTTGAATCTTTAACGCAGATATACGGAGATGATTAGTCTCTCTCAAAAGATGAATTCATTAAGAATAATTCGAATGTTTTCAGCCTAGACATTCTCTCTGTTTAATTAGCATCTTAATTACTACTTCTTTGTCATTGAGTTAGTCATATTATATACAAATTTATCATAAATATCAAGTTTAATTATTCTCTTGCAAATATTGCGAGCAATCTTAACATTTCAATATAAATCCAAACAATTGTAATCATTAATCCTAAAGCTAAAATCCAACCCACTTTTTGATCCATTCCTGATTCAACACTAGTTTTAATCCGTTGAAAATCTAATAATAAGAAAAATGCAGATAACGCTGCTGAAACTAAGACAATAACTGTATATAAGTTTCCGCTAAAAACACTCGGAATCATAATACCAATTAAAGACATAATAATAACAGCCATTAATGTAACAACAAGAAAGGATGCGAATTTTTGATTTACTTTTATTATATTTGTTTGAAATAGCAAAAGCATAATGGCAAATACTAATAAAGTAGTTGCTAGAGCAGTTATTACAATTCCTTCATAAACATATGCAAATAATGCTGAAACTATCCCAAGAACTAAACCTTCGCTGATGGCGTAGATAACGCCAAAAATTGGAGCGTATTTAATAGATCTAGAACCAAATATAACGGATATAAGTCCAACAATCATAGCGCCAAATAACCAACCCATTGATAATTGATCGCCAAAATAATATAAAGATACAAAGGCAGACACCACTGCTATAGATAATAAAAATAATGTTTTTATTGTTACACTAGCATAAGTTATTGGTTTTTCAGTTACATAGTCATAATGATTCGCTTGTGATAATACTGGATTTCTACTTCTCATTCTCATATTGTAAACCTCCTATTAATGTAAAACTATTATAATATATAATTTTGTAATTTTTGTGATTATTATTAAATATCGAAGATAGAAACTTGATTTTCATTAATCATGCCATCAAATGTATTAAGTTGATCAAGTTTTTCAAATAAAACTTTGGATAATTTAGTTCTTTTTTTAACATCTTCTTTGGAGATGAATTTCCGTTTTTTTCTAGCTTCTACTACTGATTGAGCTGCTTTTTCTCCCATCGAATCAATTACAATAAATGGTAAAATCAAAGATTTTCTATCTTCAGAAATCACAAATTCACGAGCATCTGATTTATATAAGTCAATCGGTTTAAAGCTAAATCCACGTTTAACCATTTCTAAGGCAACTTCTAAAGTCGTTAGTAATTCTTTTTCTTTATTTGATGCATCATTTCCTTTACCTTTAATATCATTAATTTTATCAATTATTCCAACTTCATTTTGATGCATTGCATCAACATCAAAAGCAGTAGCTCGTTTTGAAAAATATGCTGCATAGAAGAATATTGGTTTATATAATTTAAACCATGCAATTCTCATCGCCATTAAAACATAAGCTGTAGCATGTGCTTTTGGAAACATATATTTAATTTTAGAACAAGACCAGATATACCAGTCAGGAACATTTGCATCCTTCATCAAATCTGCATAGTTAGCCCACTTTTCGGGCTCTCTTGCTGCTTTGCCTTTTCTTACAAATTCCATAATTTCAAAAGCTAAAGTTGGCTTCATACCATAAGATATTAAATCAACCATAATATCATCACGACACCCAATGATATCTTTAAAATCTATTTTACCATAACGTCTTTCTTTTCCTACAACTAATGAATGAGAATTTCCATACCATACATCAGTACCATGAGATAATCCAGATATTTTTACTAATTCAGCAAATGATTTTGGTTTAGATTCAGATAACATTCCTCTTACAAAACTTGTACCTAATTCAGGGACACCATAAGATGCAACATCAGAGTAAATATCTTCTTTTTTTAAGTTAATAACCTCTGTTCCTGATAATAATCGATAAACATCATTATCATCTACGGGAATATCTTTAGGATTAGAAAACGGAACATCTTCTTTATAAGCTTTGATTAAATCCATTAAATATCTAATCATAGTTGGGTCATCATGGCCTAGAACATCTAATTTAAATAGGTTATTCTCAATAGAATGATATTCATAATGTGTTGTTTTCCATGATCTATCTTTAGAATCTCCAGGATATTGAATTGGAGTAAAATCAAATATACTTTTATTATTAGGAACAACTACAATACCACCGGGATGTTGTCCACTAGTTCTTTTAGAACCCTCAATACCTAGAGCTAAACGTTCCATTTCTGCTCTTCTAATAATTAGTTTTTCTTTTCCTTGCCTTTTTCGTTTTGCATTTAATTTCTCGTAATAATCTCTAACCATTGCAAAAGAAGTTCTTGAAGCACAGGTACTTATCGTTCCGCCTCTAAAAGCATGATTTTTTCCAAATAATTTACGAATATATTCATGAACTATGCCTTGATAATCTCCAGAGAAATTCAAATCAATATCAGGTACTTTATCACCACTAAAACCTAAAAAAGTTTCAAATGGAATATCATGACCATCTCGGTTCAATTCACTATTACATACTGGACAATTATTTTTCGGTAAATCCCAACCGCAATCTGTGTCATCTAATAAAGAGCGATTTTGTTTTTCAAAATCATTTTCACCATATTTTTCTTTTTGTTCTTCAGTTTTTTTAAATGCAGTAAAATGGCATTTAGGGCAAACATAGTGCGGTGGTAAAGGATTAACTTCAGTTATATCCATTAGAGTTGCAACAAATGAAGAACCAACCGAACCCCTAGATCCTACAAGATAGCCATCTTCTAATGATTTTTTCACTAGGAGATGTGATATATAATATACTGTTGAAAATTTGTGTTCAATGATGTTTCCCAATTCTCTTTCAACTCGATTCTTTACCATCTCAGGTAAAGGATCACCATATAATTCAATCACTTTTGATCGAACCATTTTTTCTACTTTTTTACTAATTGATGGTACTCCCTGTTCAGCTAAAAATTCATCAGTGGGAGCAGAAAGTCCATCGGGTATAATTTGAATTGTATCAACCATATCAGCGATTGCATTAGAGTTAGTTACAACCACTTCATAAGCTGTATCTTTACCTAAAAATTCAAATTCTTTTAGCATTTCTTCTGTAGTCTTATAATATTGGTTTGGTTTAGATTTTCTACTATATAATGAATGATATCCTCCGCCACCAACCAATGGTGTATTGATTAATATTTCTCGATATAATAAATCACTTGGATCTAAATGATGCACATCTCCTGTAGCAACCACAGGTATATTTAATTCTTTTCCTACATCGACAATTGACTTAATTACTTTTTGAATTATATGTTGCCAATTAGGTCTTTCATCTTCTAAATATCTAAAATGACTTACTGGGGGTATTTCTAAGTAATCATAATATTTTGCTGCTTTCACTAATTCTCTTCTCGTTTTATTTAAAGCAATATCAAAAAAGTATGAATCATACCCACCACTAGAAATCAAAATACCATCACGATGTTGGTCTAAATATGATTTAGTTATCTTTGCTCCACGGTCATAGTAAGTTGTTAGTCCTTCTGAAAGAATTTTATAGAGGTTTCTTAAACCGCTTTGTTCTTTAACTAAAAGATTTATTTGTTTAGGATAAGGAAATTTAAACACTTCATCTTTCTTTATTAACAGATTTAAATCATTAAATTTATTAAACCCATTTCTCTTTAATTGTTTCAATAGATGTAAAAATATTTCAAAAGTTGCTTTTGCATCACTAACAGCCCTGTGATGATTATCAAGTTTAACTTTAAAGTATCTTGCAAGTGAATCTAATCCAAATCTAGTTCTTTCTGGCAATAATGCTTTTGCAAGATTTAATGTATCTATTGAAGGATTAATTTTATTTGTAATACCGTATTTTTTATAATTATAATCTAAAAACCCTAAGTCAAATTCAGCATTATGAGCAATCAAAATGCAGCCTTTAGAAAACTCATTGAAATCTTCTAAAACAGGTTTTATTTTACGTTTATCATTCACCATACTTTGAGTAATTCCGGTTAAATTAGTAGTAAATTTAGTTATTTTACTATCGGGATTAATCAACTCTCCAAACTCCCCTAAAATAGCACCTTTTTTTACTTTTACTGCGCCTATTTCAATTAAATCATCATGATTAACACTTAATCCAGTCGTTTCAATGTCAAAAATTACAAAGGTTGAATCAGTTAATAAGCCTTCATTTTCACCCCTAGTAATCGAAACTACTTCATCATCAACATAAACTAATTCTACCCCATAAAGTGGTTTTACATTAGTATTTGATAAAGCTTTTTCAAGAAGTGGAAAAGCTTGAACAGAGCCACTATCAGAAATTCCAATTGCTTTATGGCCCCATTTCTCTGCTCTTTCTAAATATTCTGTAACATCACTTACACCATCAAGAGCAGACATCTTTGTATGTGTATGCAATTCTACCCTTTTTTCTTCAGCGGTATCTTCACGTAAATCTTTTGATAATATTATATTAGAATGAGCAACATTTATTGGATGTAATATTACTTCCCCAATATATTGATCAAATAAGCCAAAACTTTTAACAATTAAACCCATACCTGGTTTAATCGCTTTAAAGAATTCTATTTCACTCGCCTTAATATTTCTCTTAGTAATAAAAATAGAGTCAACATGATTAGTGATAATTAATTTTGCATTTGATTTATTATTAGACTCATCTATATCAGAAAAAACAACAATACCCTGAACATTAAATATTGCTTTACCACCATTTCTTTCTTTGTATTCTTCTAATTCAATTTCTGTTCTTGGCAACTCATTAATATTTATGAAATCTGTAATATTGTTAGAACTATTCAAATATATATATTCAACTTTTTCTTGATTTAATACTTCCTTATTTTGTTCAATAAATTCATCAGAATGTTTTTGAATTTCCTCTTCAATTGATGATTGTTTTTCATCAACAAAAACTTGAACAGGAAAATCAAAACCTAATTTATGTAATTGGTCTTCAATAATTTTTCGATAGGTAGTTGGTGTTATTGCCCCTTTAGGTACATAAATTTTAATTTGTTCATCTTCAAAATCTTTCGGATAATGCTTTAAAGGAGTTATTCTTTTATCATTTTCAGCTAATATATCAATAGCATAATCATAGTAATCTAATATCTCTCCATCAATCTCATTAAATTTAGCTTTAAAATCAATAATATCTACACTGTCATAAAGTGTTTTTAAATTATCTAGTTTTTGAATAAAATTTCTAAAATGAAATATTGGAATGACTTTCTCAAAAACAAAAGAAAAAAACCAAGTTTTGGTAACTTCGTCAACTTCAATATATTCAATTTGACCGTAATCTTCTAGAATTTTATCTTCTAAATTTATTTCGTCTAATAACTTGCTTAGTTTTTCCAAAATATCAACTCCATTATTAAAATATTATATCATAAAAAAAGCTTTATTCCTTATAAAAATCAAGAGTTTTCTAATAAAAAATATATCTAATTTTCTTTTATTAAAGCAAAAAAAAAGCCAAATTACTCAAATTTGGCTGTTACTTTCTTTGCAAGAATTTCTTCTAATGCTTTTCCTACTGGTTTAACACATTTATTTTCAACTGATGAATGATTTGTTTTTTTTATAATCTTAGCTCTTTTAGCCGCAATATAAGCTAGTTTATATTTAGAATCCACTACCTCTAATAACTCATCAATCGATGGATACCTTAAACCATCTTGGTTTACTATTTGAACTTTTTGTTCTTCTTCAAAATCATCATATACTCCACCAAAATGATATTCTCCGAAACGGTTTTCCTTTATTGGTTCATATTTTTCATTCTTTTTATTTATTGGCTTAGCAACAACTTCATTGTTTGCTTCCGCTTCTTCTTTCATCTTAGAAAGTTTTTCTTTTGCTTTTTCATCAAACATTCTTTTCTTCCTCCATTAATTTATAATACTTATGAATTGATCGTTCTGTTTTTGCGTGTTCAGCTCTTATTATTGCATAGATTCTATCTGCAGCATTATTAACTTCATCATTTACAACGATATAATCATATTTATAAGCTAGCCCAAATTCTCTTTTGGCCTTTTCGATTCTTTCTTGAATTTTTGAATCTTCTTCAGTCCCTCTAACTCTTAAACGATCTATTAATGAGTTTCTTGAAGGAGGAACAATAAAAATAAATACCGCATCTGGTGATTTCTCTCTAACTTGCAAAGCGCCTTGAACTTCAATTTCTACTATAACTTCTTTGCCTTTATCGAGTTGCTTTTCTATATAGTCAATGGGAGTTCCATAATACTCGCCAACAAAATCAGCATATTCTAAAAAACCATTGTTTTGAATTCTTTCTTCAAACTCTTCTCTGCTTACAAAAAAGTAATCAATACCATCAACTTCACCTTTACGCGGCTTTCTTGTGGTCATTGAAACTGAGTAACAAAAATTATTATCAGGAATTTTAAATAAAGCTTTTCTAATGGTGCCTTTACCTACACCTGATGGCCCACTAATAACAACTAATAAGCCTCTCTCGTTTAACTTCAGTTTAATCCCTCCATTAATTTATAAGATAATTAATTATTATCCTTTATGATATCACAAAAAAAGTAAATAGTAAAATTTTTAAGCATAATATATAATAAAAAACTTCACTTATTTATGTTATAATAAGTATTACAGATTATTTGAGATTGGGAGGTGGAGTTATGAGTGCAGATGGAAGGTTTTTAAAGTATTTAGCAAAAGAATTAAATAACGAATTAACAACTGGCAAAATTCAAAAAGTATCACAAATATCAAAAACTGATTTCCTTTATTTAATAAGAGCACAAGGAGAAAATAAGAACTTATATCTATCATTATCTACTTCGCTTTCACGGCTTCATTTAATTGAAGCAAATAACGAACACTTTATTTCGCCAGGTGGTTTTTGTATGTTTATGCGAAAACATCTTGAAGGCGGAACCATTCATTCAATAGAAACGCTAAACAATGATAGAATTATAGAGGTCTCGCTATCAAATGTCAATGATTTAGGGGATAAAGTGTTATATAAAATGATTATCGAATTGTTTGGTCGTTATGCAAATTTAATCATTTTAAATAGTGAAGACAAAATAATAAACGCTTATAAACACATTCATCCTTTCGAAGATATTAATCGAACGATAATAAATGGATATAAATATTCTATACCAGAAGACAACAAGATAGACCCCGAAAATTTAAATAAAATAGAAACCTTTTTTGCTCGAGAGAATATAACTTACAAAGATATAATCGAAAATATTCGTGGTATATCACCTTTACTAGCAAAAGCAATATTAAAGAAAGCCAATTTTGCTGAATTGAAATTATTTGATTCATATCTTGAACTATTAAATAAACCCATCAATCCGACTCTAAAATTAGAATCAAAACCAAAATTCTATTTCATTGATATTTTTTCCGAACCAAAGCAACATTTTAATACTATATCAAATCTTCTGGAACATTACTTTCAAGAGCGTTCAAATAAAGAAAAAGTAAAACAGATACACAAATATCTATTAACATTCACAAAAACCCACTTGAACCGGAATAAAAACAAATTAGAAAAGTTAACAAAAGATTATAAGAAAGCCGAAAACAATGAAATCTACCGTATTAAAGGTGATTTAATTATTCAAGATCAACATAAAATTTCTAATACTGATTACAAATATACTGGTTATTCTTATGAGATTGATCAAGATTTAGATATTGATTTAGATCGAAAATACTCAGTTATCGAAAATGCGAACAAATACTATAAACGCTACAAGAAACTTAAAAGTGCTTTAAAACATATAAAAAAACAAATCATCCTTACCAAACATGAAATCAATTATTTCATCAATTTGAAACAACAAATTGAAAATAACTTCAATCTAAATGACCTCGAAGAAATAAAAGAGGAATTAGTTAATTTAAAATACTTACCAAAACGGAAAAGTAAAAAACAAACTAAAGCAAAATTAAATTTTGATACCTATATTGATTCATTAGGCATAAAAATAGTTGTTGGAAAAAATAATTTACAGAATAACTATTTAACACATAAGTTTGCGAAGAAAAATTATGTGTGGTTTCATGTTCAAAACCAATCAGGATCTCATACTATTGTTTGCGATGAAAATCTTAAAGAAGAAACTATTCGTTCTGCAGCTAATTTAGCAGCTTACTTTTCAAAAAGCAGAAATTCTAGCTCCGTTGCTGTAGATTATACGCAAGTAAAAAATATTAAAAAAATACCTGGAGAACTTGGTTCTTATGTGTCTTATACAAAACAAAAAACAATTTATATCGACCCAGATATTGATGCCATAAACCAATTGAAAAAAGTAAAATAAAACCCTGTATTGAAAATCCATACAGGGTTATTTTTTATGCTTTTTTTTCAATTTCAGTTTTTATTAACTTAATAAAATCATCTAATTTAACTGTTGTTTGTTTCTTTTCGCCATATTTTCTATAAGTTACTTCGTTTGATTCAATTTCATTATCACCAATAACAATTTGATAAGGGATTTTTTTAGTTTGAGCTTCGCGAATTTTGTATCCTAATTTTTCATCTCTATCATCTAACTTAACTCTAATTTTCTTTTCCTTAAGTTTTTTAACAAATTCTTTAGAGTAGTTCAAGTGATAATCATTATTAACCGGAATTACTTCTACTTGAACAGGTGCTAACCAAGTAGGAAACGCTCCTGCATAATGTTCAATTAATATTCCAATAAATCTTTCAATTGAACCAAATAATGCTCTATGTAACATTACAGGTCTTTGTTTTTCGCCATCATCATTAATATAGTGTAAATCAAATCTTTCAGGTAAATTCATATCTAATTGAATTGTTCCACATTGCCACAATCTTTTCATTGAGTCTTTAACAATAAAGTCTAACTTAGGACCATAAAAAGCCCCATCTCCCTCATTGATAGTATATTCTTGTCCCATTGAATCTAATGCATCAGCAAGGGCTTTTTCAGATTTATCCCATGTTGCAATTTCACCAATATATTTATCTTCTGGTCTAGTTGATAATTCAATCTTATAATCTAAATCAAATGTTTTATACATATAATCATATAATTTTACAAGTTCTTTAATCTCATTCTTTATCATATCTTCTGTCATATAGATATGTGCATCATCTTGAGTAAAATTTCTTACTCTAAATAAACCGCTTAAAGCTCCACTTGCTTCATGACGATGAACCAAACCTAACTCTCCTACTTTTAAAGGAAAATCTTTATATGAATGTAAATCACGCTTATAAACCAATATGCCACCAGGACAATTCATTGGTTTAATCGCAAATTCTCGATCATCGACTTGAGAAGTATACATATTGTCTTGATAATTCTTCCAATGTCCTGATATTTCCCAAAGCTCTTTGCTTAACATAATTGGTGTTTCAATTAACTCATATCCATGTTTAATGTGTTCATCGTACCAAAAACTTTCTAACTCTCTTCTTAGTATCATCCCATTTGGAAGCCAAAAAGGAAAGCCTGGTCCAAATTCACTAATCATAAACAAATCTAATTCTTTGCCGATTTTACGGTGATCTCTTTTTTTGCGTTCTTCAAGGTTTTTTAAATGCGCGTCTAATTCTTCTTTAGTGAAAAATGCAGTCCCATAAACTCTTGTTAACTGTTTATTATTGCTATTACCACGCCAATATGCACCCGCTAAACTTAAAAGTTTAAAATGTTTAATCCACTTTGTACCTGGTAAATGTGGACCGCGACATAAATCAATAAAGTAATCTTGTCTATAAATACTGATTTCTTCATCTTTAGGCAAATCTCTAATTAATTCTTGCTTGTATTCATCATCTTTGAATAATTCCATTGCTTCATCATACGAAAGAACACTCCGTTGAATTTTAGCGTTTTGCGAAGCTATTTTTTTCATTTCCTTTTCAATTTTTGATAAATCGGATTCAGTTAATGTATCTTCACCTAAATCAATATCATAGTAAAATCCATCTTCGATAATTGGTCCAACACCAAATTTTGCTTGTGGATATAATTTTTTTACAGCTTCAGCCAATAAATGTGCAGTTGAATGGCTTAATACTTCAAGTGTTTCTGGATCTTTTTCAGTCAAAAACGCAACTTCAACATCATCCTTAATAACTCTATCCATATCCATAAGTTTATCATCAACCTTAGCTACTAAACTTTTTTTTCTTAACGAGATAGAAATATCATCTGCGATATCTGATAATTTTTTTGGTTTGTCATAAGTTAATTTTGAACCATCTGGTAATGTAATCTTCATATTTTCCCTCCTTTAAATATAAAAACTCGCCCTTAATAAAGGGCGAGATATTCGCGGTACCACCTTAGTTTATCACTCATTCCGTTAACGCCTGGTACGTGCTTTATTAAAGCAAACTCCAAGGTAGTAATTATTATTTATTAATAGGTAGCTTACACCATCCTACCTTCGCTTTCTTAAATCAATAATAATCTTGTCCTCTTCATTGTTTCTATCTTTATTATACTTTTCTTTCTTTATTTGTCAAGATAAATGAGGAATATCTTTTAAGGCAAATTCCTCAGTCATACGTTTTATTCTTTGAATAATTCTAATAGAGTTAATTGCCTCTAATGAAGACTCTGAATCACGCATTACTTTAGATAATTCATTCAAATTAAGATTGCTTGAAAAAAAAGTTGGTAATTTATCTAATAATCTATGTTGTAAAATCGGTCCAACTACTTCATCTCTAATGAATCTAGAAAAAAATTCTCCACCAATATCGTCTAAAAATAAAATATCAACTTGTTTAAGTTTTAAAATTTTTTCTTCTAAATCGCCTTTACCGATACTTGATTTTAACTCTCTAACTAAATCAGGGTAATAAGCAAAAATAACCTTATAATTTAGTTTAGCTAATTCATTAGCGATTACTGCTAATATATAAGTTTTACCAGTCCCATATTTGCCGGACAAATAGATGCCTTTCATATAAATATCTTTACTAAAGTTTTTTAAAAAATCTAAAGTATATTTATGTATAGCTTTTCTACTATCACCAATCAAGTCAAAATCCTCTAAGGTTGCTTCAAATATTCGTCTTGGTATATATAATGCATCAATATTACTTGTAACATAATCCATTTGATTATAGCGACAAGGCTTATATTCTAAATCAATTTTTTGATTAATATATAACAATCTAGAATTATAACCATTCGTTTGTAGTTTACATTCTTTCAAACCATTACACATATTACAAATATTATTTTCTTCTTGAAAAATCAATAATGGATTAACACCTTTAATAATCTCATTATGTTTTAAATCGTGATCCATAATAAATTTATTAATAATTGGATTTTCCATAAATTTATCAATTAACTTATCATAATCAACCTTTTTATCCATATTTTCTAAGAAATCCGTTATTTTTTTCATTAGTTATTTTCCTCGACTTTTAGATACTCATCTAACCATTCTACATCAACATCTGGTTTAGATTTTTGCTTATAGTAATTGGGCTTTTTATTTTTCATCGAATCAATATGTTTAATATAATTTAATGCATTTTCTACTGAATTAATTTTATTGCGTTTCCAACTTAGAGCTACTTTTTGAAAATAAGCATATCCAGGAAGTTTATTCCCCTTTTGTTTATAAATATAAGCCAACAATACATTAATTACACCAGTATCCAATCCAACTTCATCTAACAATCTTTCTGCTATTTTTAAATCAGATGTTAAGACTATACCATCATTAAGTTCTTCTAATAATATTTTAGGAGATATATTATTAAAATATTCTTCTAAATTATCTGATTTTATCTCAACATCTTTATGAAGTTCTTTTTTGCTTGCTTTTTTACTGACTGTTTTTGCTTGTAATTCATCAAAGCGATTACGTGCATTTCTGGCTAATTCTTCAATATTTAGGTTATCATTTGAATCAATTGATTTAATCATAACATCTTTCATTTCAATTTCATTTAAATCATATACATAACTCAGTTGATTAATTTTATTTTTTATTGCTTCAGTTAATTTATTAATATCTAATATATCTTTAGGTACACTATCGTTGATAAATCGCCAATCCAAATCATGGCCATTTAATTTACGAAAAGTTTGCGCTTTTCCAGATAATAGGGAAGATTCATAATCATTTTTATACATCTTATCTATTTTAGGAAAAATTTCATTAAAAGCTTTAGATATATTATATTTTTGTTTTTTATTTGGTTGTTTAATTTTAAATATTTTAAGTAATTTTTTAAATCTTGTTTTGGTAATATTTGAAATTAAATACTCACCAAGAACACCATCATTAACAAAGCTTCTTGCGCTAAGTGGCATTTTAATTTCATAGGTAAAACTATCACTCGCAAAAAAAGTCACTAATAACCCTATTGCTTCTAATTTATAGCGTTCTTTTTCAATTTCAGAAGTTTCTATATCTAATAAACTTTCTAAATCAGAATGTAAATACTCATCTGAAATCATTGATTGTCGATCAACTAAATTTAGTAAAGTCAAATATAATATCAAAGCTGATTTACCAATTATTGGTTGATACAACAATGTTAAGACTTGATAATCTACTGTCGAACACATTCCTTCAGAAGAAACAACAAAAATATCATTTCTATTTACTTGGTCCAATATTACCCCTCCTAGTCTAAAGCTTTAATATTAGCTAGTACTTGTTTAAACTGTAAAAAACTGTTATCTCTTGAGAAAGAGTTATCAATTACATAATCAGCTTTAGCCTTTTTTTCTTCTAGATCAATTTGTGAATCTATTCGTTTAATCGCTACTTCTCTTTCTAAATTGCTTCTATTCATTAAGCGTTCAATTTGTGTTTCTCTATCAATATATACACAAATAATTTTATCACATAAATATTCCATATTTGCCTCAAATAATAAAGGCACATCTAAAACAATTATCTTTTCGCTCTCCTCTTTGTATTTAACAATTAATTGTTCAACCTTGTTTATAACGTAAGGATGAGAAATATTGTTTAATCGTTCTAATTTATCTTTATCGTTAAAAACTATTCTTGCTAAGTGTTTAAAGTTTAAGCGATTTTCATTATTTTTTTTAAGATTAAAGGCATCAGTAATCTCATTATAAAGGTTATCATTCGTTTTTAAGAGTGTCTTGTAAACATTATCAGCATCAATTACTTTAATGTGCGCCTTTGTAAACCAATCACTTACTAAACTTTTTCCAGAAGCTATTCCACCGGTTAATCCAATTACCTTCATAACGACTCCTTTTTTTGACAATTCGGACAAAAATATGTCCCTCTACCTGCAACTCTAATCTTTTTAATAATTGAGTTACATACACTACATTCCTTACCAACTAAAGTATGAACGTTTAATTCATTTTGAAATCTACCATCTACTCCCATTGAAGATTGATAACTTCTAATTGTTGTTCCGCCAAGTTTAATTGCTTTTTCAACAACTTTTTGAGCAGAAAAAATTATTGATTTAAACCTTTCAAAAGAAAGTTCATTCATATTTGTTTCAGGATGAATTTTAGCTTTAAATAATGTCTCATCAACATAAATGTTTCCTAGACCAGTTATAACAGTTTGATCTAAAAGTATTGCTTTTATAGAACGATTAGAATGTTTTATAGAATTATAAACCTTAGACAAATCAATATTTGGATTATTTATCTCCGGTCCCAATTTCTTTAAACTATCTAACCTAAATTCTTGACCTTTTTTTGTTAACTCCATTGTACCAAATTTTCTTACATCATGGTAGGTCAAATATTGATTGTTATCTAAACTAAAAATTATATGATCATGTTTTGTTAAATGTTTTAAATCATTTTGCAAAAAGTATTTACCTTCCATGCGTAGATGACTTATTAAAGAATAGTCATTGAACTTAAATATTAAATACTTACCATATCGATCAATATCGTTGAAAGTTTGATTAACTAGGTTATCTATGAATCTCTTATTATCATATTTGATGATTTTATCATAATTAATTTTAATATCTATTATTTTTCTTCCTACTAGATATTGCTTTAAGGTTCTTTTTACTGTTTCAACCTCTGGTAACTCTGGCATTATTTAACCTCATATAAACTTTTGCCATAACTATAATGAACAATAAGTTTGCTTTCAAAATCAACAATATTTTCCATAGTTTCTTTCGTGATTTTAATTACCTTGTCTAGCTCATCTTTTAAAACATCCAAAACAATCTCATCATGTATTTGTAAAATAATTTGTGATTTAATTTTTTCATTAGAAAATCTTTCAGCAATTTTAACCATAGCTAATTTTAAGATATCAGCAGCACTACCTTGAATAGGGGCATTCATTGCTATACGTTTTCCAAACTGTCTTGTTTGATAATTTTTTGAGCTTATTTCCGGTATAAAAGTTCTTCTAGAAAACATTGTTTCTACATAACCTTTCTCTTTCGCTAATTCGATTTGATGGTCAGTATATTTTTCGATTTCTGGATAAGTCTTAAAATAACTATTTATAAAACTTTCGGCTTCCTTTGGTGATATATCTAATTCTTCAGATAATCCCCAAGCTGTTTTTCCATAAATAATACTAAAATTAATAGCTTTAGCAATTGAACGTTCATTATCACTTATCTTATCTTTATTAAAGATTTTTTTTGCAGTTTCAAGATGAATATCTTTATCCGCTTTAAAAGCCTCTTTTAAATTTTTAACATCAGCTAATTCAGCCACTACCCTCAATTCTATCTGTGAATAGTCCAAAGATAATAAATAATTGTTATTTTCTCCAACGAATACTTTTCTTAATTCACGGCCAATTTCACTTTTAATAGGTAAATTTTGTAAATTAGGCTCTTTTGATGATAGTCTTCCGGTTTTTGTAAGAGCTTGTTGGTAGATTGTATGAATTTTATCATCTTCTTTTAATTTTAATGCATCTAAAAGGCCAATATAATATGTTGAATTTAATTTTGAATATGTCCTATAATCAATAATAGTATTGATTATAGGATGGATATTTTTTAGTTTTTTTAGAACCGAAATATCAGTTGAATATCCGCTTTTAGTTTTTTTCTTTGCTGGCAAATTAAGTTTTTCAAATAATATTTCACTTAATTGTTTTGGTGAATTAATATTAAATTCTTCGCCTGCTAAATCATAAATGTGCTTTTGAAGTTCTAATATCTTTTTTTCTAAAGTTTCACCAAATTCAATTAATTTATCTTTATTTATGGTTATACCAGCATATTCCATTTTTGCCAAAGTATTAGCGAGAGGAAGTTCAATTTCATAATATAACTTTTCTTGTTTATTATCTTTGAGTTTTTCTAAAGTTTCAGCTTTTAATAACTTTATTGCTTTAACTTTAGTAATTATATGTTTGATATATTTTTCTTTATCAGGTATATGTTTTTTTGCTCCTCTTCCATAAATTAAATCATCTGATAAAACTTCATAATGGTCTAAAGATTTTACTACTAGTGAAAATTCATCTTGATTAATACTAGCATCAATTAAATATGCCGCTA
>JAIPGD010000012.1 GCA_021736305.1 Candidatus Izemoplasma sp. | reverse complement strand
CTCTACTAAAATATCATCTTCATTGAGACCTTCAAAATAAGCAACATCAGGATGTAAAACATCTTTGCCTTTATTTAAGAAAGCAACATATTCCTTTACACCGCCTTCGTATTGATAGTCTTTGCTGACGATTTTAAGTTCGTTTCTTGAATCCGTTATTGAAAATTTGATGCCTTTATTTAGGAAAGCAAGTTGTTGAATTCTAGTTCTTAATATTTCAAAATCGTAAACATTAGATTCGTTGAAAACTTCAGGATTAGCTAAAAAAGTAACGATTGTTCCTCTACGATTCGAGTCACCCTCGCAGACTAAATCTTTTTTTAGAAATCCGTTTTCAAATTCAATAATATATTTTTTATCGTCCTTGTGAATTTCTACCGTCATAAAAGAACTTAATGCATTAACAACAGAAGCACCTACACCATGTAATCCACCAGAAACTTTATAAGAATCGTGATCAAATTTTCCACCTGCGTGGAGTGTTGTATATACGGTTTCTACTGATGGTCTACCAGTTTTTGGATGATTATCAACTGGAATTCCGCGGCCATTATCAGCAACTCTTATAACATTTCCAGGTAAAATTTCAACATGGATATAATCGCAATAGCCAGCTAATGCTTCATCAACTGCGTTATCGACAATTTCCCAAACTAGATGATGTAAACCTCTGGGCCCGGTTGTTCCAATATACATTCCAGGTCGTTTTTTTACAGCCTCTAGTCCTTCTAATATTTGAATATTTTTTGATGTGTAATCTTTTATGCTTTCACTCATGATTATTCCCCCTTATGAAGTGATTTTTTACATGAAAAATCTTTGCAGTATCTAATACTGATTGATTAATGTTTGCGGTTGTTGTTGTAGTTATGATTGTTTGTAATTTTGAGTTATCCAAGAAATTTATTAATTTGTTTTGTCTTAATGAGTCTAGCTCAGAAAAAACATCATCTAATAATAAAATTGGTTTAGTATTTTTTAAATTTTCTACTAATCTACTAATCGCAAGTAACATAGCGAGTATCATAACTCTTTGTTCGCCTTGAGATGCGACATCTTTTGAATCAAAATCATTTAAGTAAAAACTATAGTCATCTCGATGTGGTCCAGAAGTAGTGGTTTTAATGAATAAATCTTTTCGATAATTTTCTTTGAATGTCTTTTCAAGATTAGTTTTAATTGAAGGCATATAAATAAATTCAAATTGATTAGAATTATCGGCCAAATATGGATAAATAGTTTCTAATTCTTTATTAATGTTTTCTATGATTTTATTTCGATAATGAATAATTTTAGAACCAGATTCAGCAAGTTGTTCAGTATAAATATCAAGTAGTGTTAAATCTGGTTTATTTTCTTCGGATAGATTTTTAATTAGTTCATTACGTTGTTTTAACAAAATTTTATAATTTGAGAGTTCTAATAAATAGTTTTTATCCATCTGTCCTATTATTGAGTCAATAAAATAGCGTCTGTTCTTAGGAGGCCCCTTTATTAAATTCATATCTTCAGGCAAAAAGGAAATAACATTAATTTGGCCAATGTAATCACTTAATTTATTAATTTCTCTATCATTTAAAATAATTTTTTTCTTTGTTTTAGATATGATAACCTTAATTTTGATATCTGAATCATTTTTGCTTGTTAAAGTTTTTATTCTTGCAAAATCTTGGTTAAACTTAATTAAATTTTGATCATCTGTTTTATATGATTTAGCTAAAGACAAAAAATATATTGCTTCTAGTAAATTGGTTTTACCGCTACCGTTATTCCCTATTAATAAATTAACCCCTTTACTAAAAGCAACACTTTGTTTATGGTAACCGCGATAATTATAAAGACTTAATTCTTTAATTAACATTTTTATTGATTTTATAGTCTTCATTAAGGATGGTAATTGTGTCGCCTGGGTATAGTTTTTTTCCTCGGCGATTTTCTAATTCTCCATTAACAAAAACCTTATTATTTTTCAAAAAATATTTAACTTCGCCACCAGAACTGACGATACTTAAATGTTTTAAAAATTGTCCAATTGTAATATAATTTGTTTGAATAAAAATGTCCTTCATAGTTATCACCATATATTATTATATATATAATATATTATATAATATATAAGGGTTTTTTTCAATGATTTATCCCCTATATTTACAAAAAAAAGATGCTTATTCAGCATCTTCTATTTTTGCTATTTTTTCAAGGAATTCTACGATTGTAAATAACCAATGTTTATCCAAATTTATCGTGTCAAGAATAATATGAATTTGATCGTTTTTATATGCGAATCGAATTTCTTTCGATACATCAATCCCACTTTTAAATATTTTATCTCCAGCCATCATTTTTGTTCCAGTTTTTGAAACGATTAAGGTTTTATTTGTTTTATTTTCTTTAATTTTTTCTATTTTTAATTTCTTCGTAAAATATTCAAATAATTGTTCGTAAATGTATATTTCTAATTCAATGCTATAATTTCCAAAGCGATCTTCAATTTCACTTAATAAATTATTAATATCATTAATTGATTTAACATTTTTAATTTTTTTGTGCATTTCTATTTTAATGTAATCATCTTCAATGTAGTCTTTATCAATAAATTTAGATACATGAGCTTTAACACCTTTTTGCTTAGTTTTATCTGTTTCTTTTCCTTGGACTTTATGTATTTCTTCTTCAAGTATTTTCATATACATATCTATACCAACTGAATCAATAAAGCCAGATTGTTCCTTACCTAATACATCTCCAGCTCCCCTTATTGCTAAATCTCGTAAAGCAATTTTAAAACCACTACCTAATTCAGTAAATTCTTTAATAACTTTTAGACGTTTTTCAGCCTCGGGAGTTAAACGTTTATTTTTTTCATACATTAAATAAGCATAAGCAATACGATTAGATCTACCTACTCTCCCTCTAATTTGATAAAGTTGTGATAAACCGAGCATATCAGCATCATGAACAACTAGAGTATTTGCATTTGGTATATCAATCCCTGTTTCAATAATAGTTGTTGAAATCAAAACATCAATTTCTTGATTGATAAAATTATCAACTACTTTTTCTAAGTTATATTTTGACATTTGCCCATGAGCTATATCAATTCTAGCATTTGGAACAACTTTTTGAACTTCATCAGCAATAAAATCAATTTGACTTACGCGATTAAACAAATAGAATACTTGTCCATCTCTAGCGAGCTCTCTTTCGATAGCGTCTCTTAATATAATTTTGTTTCTTTCTAATACATAAGTTTGTACAGGGTATCTATTTTCAGGAGCAGTTTCTAAGATACTCATATTCTTAACACCCATTATCGCCATGTTTAAAGTTCTTGGAATAGGTGTAGCTGAAAGTGATAGAACATCAATGTTAATTTTCATTTTTTTGATTCTTTCTTTATGCATTACACCAAAACGTTGTTCCTCATCGACGATTAATAGCCCTAAATCTTTGAATTCGATGTCTTTGCTAAGTAGCCTATGGGTTCCGATTAAAATGTCAATATAGCCCGATTTAATGCCTTTAAGGATTTCTCTTTGTTCCTTTTTAGAAACAAATCTATTCATTAATTTAACATTTATCCCAAAATCATTCATTCTTTTTTTGAAGGTGTTGTAATGTTGTTTAGATAAAACTGTTGTCGGCGCTAAATATGAAACTTGTTTATTATTTAATACTGCTTTAAAGGCAGCTCTTAGGGCGATTTCGGTTTTACCAAAACCAACATCACCACAAATCAACCGGTCCATTGGTGTCGTTTTTCGCATATCGTTAAATACATCTTTAATGGCGGTTAATTGATCTTTAGTTTCAATATATTCAAAACTACTAGCAAAATCATTTTCTAAATCAGGAAAGTCTTTGAAAGCAAAGCCTTTGCTTTTTTCTCTTTTCGAATATAAATCAATTAGTTGATCGGCGATATCTTGTACTTGTTTTCTTACTCTTTCTTTCGCTTTAGACCATGTCTTTCCACCAATTTTTGATAGTTTAGGCTTGAATCCTTCGCTTCCAGAGTATTTATGAATTTGGTCTATGGAATCTAGAGTAACATAGAGTTTGTCTTTATTTTGATACTCGATATGTATGTAATCGGTTTCTTGATTACCAAACTTCATAGTTTTAATTTCTAAGAATTTTCCAATCCCATAATTGTAATGAACAACATAATCTCCTGGCTTCAAATCATTTATATCACTTAACTTAGTTGAACGTTTATAAACTGAAACATATTCTCCGCGTTTTCTTGAGAGCGTGCGCTTTCTTATGGCATCTTCAGAAATTAGTTTTGTCGATAATGTTCGCGAGTGGAAGTCAAAGACTTTATCGTTTAAAATTAAGTTAATTTGATTTGGCTTTATGATAGCTGTTTTTGTGTATTCAATTTCTTTGTTTTTTAAAATTTTAGCGAACTCAGTAAGATATTTCTGTGAAGTGAATGCTAATATCTGTGTTGTTTTATCGCTGTTATTAGCCAAATCCCTAAATAAGTAATCTAAATTTTCGTTATATGTAATTATTGATTCTCCAAAAATGGAATAAGTATTAATGAATTTCTCTTTATAGAAATAATCTAAATAATCTACTTTTATTGAAGGCAAACGATCAACCTCTAAGAAGTCATAAAGCACTTTAAAATCCATTCTTGGGTAATCTTCTGTTTGTTCATACCATTCTTTGATTTCTTCGATTAGAAGTTGATTTTGTTCTAAGATGCGATGATAATCTAGATAAAAAACTTTGGCGTTTTTCTTTAAATCTAAAACAGTTGTGTGCTCTTTAGTTAAAAACGGAAGATAGCGACTTAACCTGTCTAGCTCATCTCTATTTTCTAATTTTAATAAATCATTATCAATTTTTTTAATTGCGTTTTCTGAAAGTTCTAGTTTATTTTTTTTCTTGTTAATTATAGATTTTAGTTTTTCTAACTCTTCATCATCATAGAAAAAATCTACTATAGGAGAAAGCTTGAATGAATCCACTTTTTTTATTGAGCGTTGAGAATCTAGATCAAATGTTTTAATGACATCTAATTCATCACCGAAGAAATCTAAACGATATGGATTAATGGTGTTTACTGGGTATATATCAACAATTCCGCCTCTTATAGCAAAATCGCCTACTTTCTCTACAGTGTATTGATGTTTGTAACCGTAGTTAATGAGAGTTTCTTTTAGTTCGTTGATTTTATATTGATTACCAGTTTTAATATATTTAAGAGCGTTTTTCCATTTTGTTAAGGGGAATTGCGGCTTTAATATACCATAAAGATTAATAACAACTATTCTTGGCTTATCAGATAATAGTTTATCTATTGTATTAACGCGTTCTAAGCGAAATTCGTTTGAAGATACTAATAATTCATTTGTTAAGAATTCATCTTGTGGGAAGAAATTAATTTCGCTTTTATCCAAGACTTTACTTAATTTATCATATGTTAATTGAGCTGTGTATAAGTTTGGGGTTACTAAAAAAATAGTTTCTTTTTGTTCTTTGAATAAAGATAAAAGCACTAATAAAGCATTGTCTTCATTAGTGTTATTAATATAAATTTTTTCATTTTGAGATATTTTTTGGTTTATTTCTACAAGAATTTTATTTTGTTGTAGAAATTCTATTATTCTCTGCATAAAGTCCTCCACGTCGTTTTAGCGAGTCATAAACTCGCTGGGGGATTGATTAAAATATTTTATTTTTTACTTTGTATTCTATATGACATATTAAGAATAAGTTTTTTTGGAATAAATTTAAGTAAGTGATATATGATTTTCATTTTAAATCCAGGAATAATTAAACTTTTGTTTTTATCGATACCTTTTATAATGATTTTTACACAAGTTTTTACATTCATTCCTTTTAATTTTTGGTTTGCTTGAGCAACATCATTAAACTCTGTTTTAACTGGACCTGGCGCAACAGTTAGTACACTTAAATCTTTTTTAGATTTTTTTAATTCATAGTTTATTGCTTCTGAGTAGTAATAAACATATGATTTTGTTGCGGCATAACTTGCTATTTTAGGAGATGGTAAAAATGCAGCTAAAGAACTGATATTTACTATTTTACCCTTTTTCATTGAGTTTAAAGCGAATTTAGTTAATCGATGTAAACTTACAATATTTAAATCAATCATATTTAGTTCGTTTTCAACGGGGGTTGTAATGCTTTCGTTAACTATGCCATAACCTGCATTATTAATAAATAAATCGATTGACTTATTTTCAAGATATTTTAATAAATCATTTAATTGATTATTGTTTGTAAGGTCAACTTGTTTTATAGTAACCGAAACATTGCTTAATGAATTCTTAATTTCTTTGAGACGATCTAATCTTCTCGCAATAAGAATTAAATCATAATTTTTATTGGCTAATTGAATTGCGAGTTCTTTTCCGATACCGCTTGATGCTCCTGTAATTAAAGCTAACATAAATGCCCTCCCTGGGAAAATCTTTAGTTAAATTATACCATGGTCTATGACATGAGACAAATCATTTTATTCGATAAAAAAAGAATCTCTGAAAATGTGTAAATATAGATTGACAACGCTTTCATTTTTGAGTATAATTACATTGTAATTTTCAAACTCACAGAGGAGCGAATAATCGGTATTTTACTAAGTTTTCTACTTTAGGGTATGTTAGTAAAGGAAGGGGTTATTTGCCGAAAGATATAACTTTCCTAAAAGGTCTATATCTTGATATTTAAGTAAACTGCTTAAGTATTGCCATCGTTAAGTATGGAGAGCTGTTATATTTTTTATATAACAGTTTTTTTTATTTTTTAAAAGGAAGGGGTTAAATATGAATAGTTTTACAATAGATGATATTAAAATTGGCGATAGCGCATCTACAAAAAAAGTTTTTATTGAAAAAGATGTTTTAGCATTTGCTAATATATCTACGGATAAAAATCCTGCTCATGTAGATAAAGAATATCCTAAAAAAACAATGTTTAAAAAACAAATTGTCCATGGTATGTTAGTTGGATCATTGTTTAGTGCTATTTTTGGTGTTCAATTACCGGGGTTAGGAAGTATTTACACGAAACAATCATTAAAATTTATTAAACCAGTTTATTTTGGAGATGAAATTCAAGCAAAAGTGACTGTAAAAGAACTTAATCATGAAAAAAATAGAGTTAAATTTGAGTGTGTTGCGTTTAATCAAAAAAATGAAACTGTAATTGTCGGTGAAGCAGAAATTATGCCACCTAAGGAGGTTATAAACCATGGCTAATTTTATTAAAGCGGAGAAGTTTAAAAGTATATTGAGAGATGGAATGAGCATTCATGTAGGTGGGTTTTTAACAAACGGATCTCCAGAACTTTTAATCGATTTGGTTGTTGAATCAGGAGTTAAAGATTTAACAATAATTTGTAATGATGGTGGATATGAAGGCAACGGAGTTGGAAAAATGGTTGATAGTAATCAGGTTAAAAAACTAATTGCTAGTCATATTGGAACGAACCCTAATGTTGGAAAATTAATGAATGAAAACAAGTTAGAAGTTGAGTTAGTTCCTCAGGGAACATTGGTAGAAAGAATTAGAGCGTATGGAGCTGGTTTAGGAGGGATATTAACCCCTACAGGCGTAAATACTATTGTAGCTGAAGGTAAAAAGGTTATAGAAATCAAAGATAAAGAATATTTATTAGAAGAAGCACTAGGAGCCGATATAGCATTAATTGGTGGAGCGATTGCGGATAATTTCGGGAATTTAAAATATATTCAAACAATGAGAAATTTTAATCCAATGATGGCTACTGCTGCAAAAATTGTAGTCGTTGAACCGATTAAAATTATCGAAGAAATTGATCCAGAGAATGTTGTTACTCCTCATCCTTTCGTAGATTATATATTAGTAGGTGATTATGATGAATGATAAACAAGTAATTGCTTCAAGAATAGCTTTAGAATTAAAAGACGGAGATTTAGTTAACTTAGGAATAGGGATACCAACTTTAGTCGCAAATTATGTTCCTGAGAATAAAAAAGTTGTTTTTCAATCAGAAAATGGAATTATTGGGTTAGGTCCTGATAAGGGTGAGGATAACTACATAGTTAATGCTGGCGGAATAAAAGCATCAATTGTTCAAGGTGGTGCATTTATTGATACAGCAACATCTTTTACATTTATACGCGGTGGCCATATAGATATCACTGTTTTAGGAGCTTTAGAAGTTGATCAAGAAGGCTCAATTGCCTCTTGGATTATTCCTGGAAAATTAGTTCCTGGAATGGGTGGAGCTATGGATTTAGTGACAGGAGCTAAAAAAGTTATCATAGCTATGAGGCATACAAACAAAGGTAGAGAAAAGATTCTTAAAAAGTGTCGGTTACCATTAACTGCTTACAATCAAGCAAATTTAATTGTAACTGAAATGGCAGTTATGGAAGTTAAAAAAGATGGGCTACATTTATTAGAAGTTAATCCAATATACACTATTGAAGATGTAGTGAAAGCTACTGAAGCAGACTTAATTATTGGTGATGTAAAAGAAATGAGAGGTATTAATAATGAAAACTAATTTGAGATTAAGAATGTCTACACAGGATGCTCATTATGGCGGCAATTTAGTTGATGGCGCTAGAATATTAGCTCTATTTGGTGATGCAGCAACTGAGTTATTGATTAAAAATGACGGTGATGAAGGTTTATTTAGAGCTTATGAAAAAGTTGATTTTATAGCACCTGTTTTTGCTGGAGATTTTTTAGAAATAGAGGCAGTTATTTTAGAAGAGGGAAATACATCGAGAAAGATGGAGTTTAAATGTTTCAAAACAATTACTCCTAGGCCTGATTTATCTGAGAGTGCTTGCGATGTATTAGATAAAAAAATCCTAACAACTTATGCAATAGGAACTTGTATAGTTTCAAAGGAAAAACAAAGAAAAAATGGATAAATTAATAATCACTTGTGCAATAACTGGCGCAGAAACAACTAAAGAACACAATAAAGCTGTCCCTTACACTGTTATGGAGATGGTTGAAGAAGCGTGCGCCGCTTATAAAGCCGGAGCTTCTATTATTCATTTACATGCAAGGTATGATGATGGTAGCCCTACACAAGATATATTTAGATATAAAGAAATTATTGAAGCAATCTTAAATGAATGTCCTGATATAATAATTCAAGTTTCAACTGGCGGGGCTGTTGGAATGAGCATAGAAGAGCGTTCCGACGTTTTAAATCTTATTCCGGAAATGGCAACTTTGGATTGTGGGACTTTAAATTTTGGTGGAGACGAAATATTTGTTAATACAGAAAATAACATTATATATTTTGCGAACAAAATGCATGAATTAGGAATTAAATATGAGATGGAGTGTTTTGAAAAAGGACATATTGATATGACAAAACGTCTTATAAAAAAAGAAATCATTAAACCACCGTTTCACTATAGTTTTGTTTTGGGTGTTGTTGGAGGAATGATTGGCGAAGAACGAGATTTTATTTTCTTAAAAGATAGTTTACCAGATGATGCAACATATAGTGTTGCAGGAATTGGTAAGTATGAATTTTCACTTGCTGAACTTGCAATAAAACATGGTGGTCATGTAAGAGTTGGTTTAGAAGATAATATCTATTTGGAAAAGAATGTTTTAGCTAAATCGAATGCAGATTTAGTTAATAAAGTAGTTGAAATTGCAAAAAAATATAATAGAAAGATAGCTAATCCTAAAGAAACTAGGAAAATACTTAAAATGGAGGAATAAAATGGAAAAACTTTGTAAATTTGGTACACATAGGGTTATATACCCATTAGGTACTTTACCACAAACTGCGGAAAAAATTGATAATAGAATGGTGTGTTTAGATAATGAGATATTAATGGATGTTGAAACGTTAAATATTGATTCAGCTTCATTCACACAAATAAGAGCTGTGTGTAAAGATGATTTAGATAAAATGGCAGAAATGATCTTAGATATTGTTGCTACAAAAGGGAAGATGCAAAATCCAGTCACTGGAAGCGGTGGAATGTTTTTAGGAAAAATAAAAGAAATTGGCAAGGATTATAAAACTGATGCGGCTGTTGGTGATCAGATAGCATCTTTAGTTTCTTTATCGTTAACACCTTTACAAATAGATGAAATTATTAGTATTGATTTGGATAAAGATCAAGTAAATATAAAAGGACAAGCTATTCTTTTTGAAACTGGTATTTTTTCAGTAATACCTGATGATTTACCTTCTGATATAGTTTTGTCAGCTTTAGATGTATGTGGAGCTCCTGCACAAGTTGATAAATTAGTTAAAGAAGGAGACAGTGTATTAATTTTAGGTGCTGCTGGAAAATCAGGAATTTTGTCTGCTTATCAAGCGAAGAAAAAAGCTGGTAAAAATGGCAAGGTGATTGGTTTAATTCACTCAGAATCAAAACGTTTAGATTTAGAAAAGATAAATGTTTGTGATCACATTATTGTTGGGGATGCAAGAAATCCAATGGAAATATATGATCAAGTTTTAGAAATAAATAAAGATTTAGTTGATGTTACAATAAATGTTGTAAATGTTTCAAACACAGAAATGACATCAATTCTACCAACGAAAAAAACGGGAACTGTGTATTTCTTTAGTATGGCAACATCATTTACTAAAAGTGCATTAGGCGCAGAAGGAATTGCTTCAGAAGCTTTAATGATTATTGGTAATGGATATACTAAAGATCATGCAATATTTACCTTAAATATACTAAGAGAATCAAAAGAAATTTACGATTTATTTGTTGAACGTTATGGAAAGGAGAAAGAATGAAGAGTATAACAAACGATAGTTATTTAGTTAGAAAAGCAAGATATTTTCCTGATGTAAAACAAAAAGATTGGGATGATTGGCATTGGCAAGTTAGAAATAGGATACAAACAGTTGAACAATTGAATAAATTTGCTAATTTAAGCAAAAAAGAAAGTGAAGAAATAGAAGAAGTTTTAGCAAAATTTAGAATGGCGATAACTCCTTATTTCTTTAGTTTGATTGATTTAGATAATCCAGAATGTCCAATAAGAAAACAAACAATTCCTTCAATTGAAGAATTACATGTTTCTGATAGTGATATGTTAGACCCTTTAGCAGAAGATACGGATTCTCCTGTTCAAGGATTGACTCATAGATACCCTGATAGAGTATTGTTTTTAATTACTGATATGTGTTCAATGTATTGTCGACATTGTACGAGAAGACGCTTTGCCGGACAATCAGATGAAAGAATGCCAAAAGAGAGAATTGATAAAGCCATTAACTATATTAGAGATACAAAAGAAATTAGAGATGTTTTATTGTCTGGTGGAGACGCTTTATTAGTTAGCGATAACTTTTTAGAAGACATCATTAGTCGTTTAAGAGAAATTGATCATGTTGAAGTTATCAGAATTGGAACGAGAACACCAGTTGTTTTACCACAAAGGATTACTAATGATTTTGTTAATATGATAAAAAAATATCATCCAATATGGTTGAATTTACAATTTAATCATTATGATGAAATAACAAAAGAAAGCAAAGCTGCAATTGATCGTTTAGCTGATGCGGGGATACCTTTAGGAAATCAATCTGTGTTATTAAAAGGTATAAATGATTCTGTTCAAATAATGAAAACATTAGTTCAAAGATTAGTTCAGATTAGAGTGAGACCTTATTATCTTTATCAATGTGATTTATCTTTAGGAATTGAACACTTTAGAACACCTGTATCAAAGGGTATTGAAATAATTGAAGGATTAAGAGGGCATACATCAGGGTTTGCTGTACCAACATTTGTTGTTGATGCACCTGGCGGAGGTGGAAAAATACCTGTAATGCCTAACTATGTAGTTTCACAAGCACCTGGTAAAATTGTTTTAAGAAATTATGAAGGTGTTATTTCAACCTATAGTGAACCAACTAATGGTTATGTTAATAGAGATAATTATGAAAACGCTGAAGGCGTCAGCGCTTTACTTGCTGGCAAGCAAATTTCCCTTGAACCTAGAAATTTAAAAAGGAAGAATAGAACATTAAAGAAAAAGTAAAATCACTTGAAAAATATCAAGTGATTAGCATTGTGGGAAATGCCAAAAACGCGGGTAAAACGACTGTTTTAAATTCAATAATTGTAAGTAATTATAATCCTTTAATAATTACTTCTATTGGTTTGGATGGAGAAGAAATTGATCAAGTTACATACTTAGAAAAACCACAAGTGGTTGTTAAAAAGGGTGATATTGTAGCTACTGCAAAAGCAACATTAAATAAGTTTAAAGCAAATTATAAAATATTAATGAATACCAAGATATTTACTTCAATAGGAGAAGTTGTAATTTGTGAAATTCAAACTAGAGGTAAAGTATTGGTAGCTGGTCCTTCTTTGGTTAGCGATATGAAGAAATTGATTAATACATTAAGACATTTCTCTAATTACAAGATCTTGATTGATGGAGCTTTTTTTAGACAGAGTTTTGCAAGTGTTTCCCAAGCATCAATACTAGTTATTGGAGCTAATTATTCACCTGATATTGATAAAACCGTTGAGCATGCAGGTTTATTATATAAAAAATTAACTTTACCTAAAATTACGGAAAAATATCAAATATTCAATAAACTTAAAAATATTACCATCTTAAAAAATGATGAACTTATAGGATTTGATATCGATTCGCTTATCGGAAATGCAAATTTGATTTTTAAAGATAAATTAATTGATGCACAAGCAATTTATCTTCCTAAATCATTAACTGATGAATTTGTTGATGAATTGACTAACAATCCAGAAAAATATAAATTTGATATTGTTGTAAACTCAGGAACAAACATTCAATTAAGCAACCAAAGATTAAAAAATATATTTAATTTAAAAAATAAAATTTATGCGATTAATCCAATTGAGATTGCTTATGTTTGTTATAATCCATATTCACCAAGTGGATATAGTTATGACAAAAAAATATTTAAAAATAAATTAAAAAATCGATTAAATCGAGATGTCATCGATGTTAAAGAGGTAGATAATAATGAATAAATTAAATTTGAATAATGAAATGATAACATCTTGTAGAAATTATGCGAAAAGCATCGCTAAAGATGTACAAGCTTATATTAATAAACATTCAACGGTTAGTGTGGAAAGAACTGTATTAAGACTCTTAGGAATTGATGGTGTTGATAAGTTTGATGTTCCTATTGTTAATCGACTAGTTGAAGATGTAAAAGAAAACGGCGATATTAGTTTAGGTATATCTATATACATTGCATCAGCCTTAAAAGCTACAAACAAATCACTAAATGATTATCTTGAAGCTTATTTTGATAGCCGGGACAGTTTAACAAGTTATAATTTAATTAGTAAATCAGAAGTAAAAAAAATATTAAAACCTTATTATGAAAAGAATCTTAAAAAAATAACTAAAAACAGAGAAATTAGAAGTAAGTTAATCAATAAGTTTGGTGAAAGAAAAACTGAGTTATATGTTATTGTCGCTACAGGTAATATTGACGAAGATGTTTTGCAAGCTCAAGCAGCAGCTAGGGCAGGGGCTGATATAGTTGCGGTGATTCGTTCAACTGGTCAATCTTTGTTAGATTACGTTCCTTATGGTAAAACTACCGAAGGTTTTGGTGGAACTTATGCAACTCAAGAAAATTTTAAAATAATGCGTCAAGCTCTAGATGAGGTTGGCGGTGAATTAAATCGCTATATTAAACTCGTTAATTATGCATCAGGATTATGTATGCCTGAGATTGCAGCTATGGGAGCATTAGAGCGCTTAGATGTTCTTTTAAATGATAGTATGTATGGCATTATTTTTAGAGATATAAATATGAAGAGAACATTTATAGACCAATATTTTTCGCGAATGCTTAATTCTTATTCAGGGATAATAATTAACACAGGAGAAGATAATTATTTAACAACAAGCGATGCAGTATTAGAAGCGCATACAGTTACTGCTTCACAATTTATTAATGAAGCATTTGCTTTTGAAGCTCATCTTCCCGAAAAGCTAATGGGATTAGGTCATGCCTTTGAAATAAATCCAAATATTGAAAATTCATTCTTGATGGAAATTGCACAGGCTCAATTGTCAAGAGAGCTTTTTCCGAACGCACCATTAAAATATATGCCACCAACTAAACATATAAACGGTAATATTTTTAGAGCTTATCAACAAAATGCGTTGTTTAATATTGTAACAAATTTAACTGAACAGAAAATTCACTTATTAGGTATGATGACTGAAGCAATTCACACACCGTTTATTTCTGATCGTTATTTAGCGATAAAAAATGCTGAGATGGTTCAACAATCTATGAAATCACTCGCTGATGAAATTGTATTTAAAGAAGAAGGTTTTATTCAAAAACGTGCAAATAAAGTTTTGAAAAACGCCCATTCTTTATTAAAAGAGATAAAAACTGAAGGAATGTTTAAAACTTTAGAAAAAGGCGTGTTTGCTGAGACAAAAAGAGCTGAAAATGCTGGTAAAGGATTAGACGGCGTTTTTGAAAAATCTACTAATTATATTAATGTTGTTAGTGCTGAATTGGAGGCGTATTTTAATGAAAATTAGACCGTATGGCGATACATTAAATGATGGATTAGTTCAAGTTAGTTTTACCTTGCCAATTGCTCTTTCAGCAAAAGCAACACAAGCAGCCAAAGAACTAGCAAAAAATATGGGGTTAATAAATCCTAGTGTTGTGCACTCAGAAGAAATAGGCAAAAATTTTTCTTTTTATATTATTTATGGAGCATTGAATGCTTTTGTTGATTTAGAAAAGATAAAAGTAAAAGAACTTGAAAAGTCCTCAAAATCAAAAAAAGAAATAGAAGAAATAATTAAAAATAATTTTAAAAAAGATATTGTTGTTATTGGGGCTTCTACTGGAACAGATGCTCATACTGTTGGTATTGATGCTATTATGAATATGAAAGGCTTTGATGGACATTATGGTTTAGAGCGTTACCAAGGAATAAAAGCAATTAACTTAGGTTCTCAAGTAAGTAATGAAGATTTTATTAAAATTGCTAGAAAAGAAAAAGCTGATGTTTTACTAGTTTCTCAAACGGTTACGCAAAAAGATGTTCATTTAAAAAATCTCGTTGATTTAGTAGAGTTACTAGAATCTGAAGAATTAAGAGATAAGGTAATTTTAATCGCAGGTGGAGCTAGAATTAATCATGAATTAGCCAAAGAACTAGGTTATGATGCGGGTTTTGGGCCAGGTAATTTTGCTGAAGATGTAGCTTCATTTATAATTGATGAATTATTGAATAGAAAAGAGGACTAATTATGTCAATTAATAAGTTAAGACAAATTTCTACTAAAACTGGAGACAAAGGGATATCAAAAAACTATGATAATGAAGAGTTTTCAAAAAATCACATTCTTTTTGAAACTGTAGGATCAATCGATGAGTTGAGTTCTTTTTTAGGATTGACTTATCATATTTCTAAATTAGAATTAATCAAAACAATTCAAATTCACTTACAAAAAATTAGTTCTCAGATTTCAACTAATAAGGAATCTAATAATTTTGCTAAATTAAATTTGATAACAAATAAGGAAGTTACTTATTTAGAAGAATTAATTCAACTTCAATTAGAAAAAACACCAATAAAAAATCAATTTTATTTACCTGGAAGTGAAAAGACAGAAACAGGAGCTTATTTTGATGTCTCACGCACTATCGCTAGGAGAAGTGAGCGAAGAATTGTTGAGTTTTCTAATTCTGAAAAAAGAGATGATTTACACATTGTAAAAATGTATTTAAATCGATTAAGTGACCTTTTATTTGTACTGTCAATTAATACTTAAAAATTGTTTCAATTTATTCTTTAATTCTACCGATAACTATGATATAATGTTTTACGTTATAAAAACGCTTACAATTTAGAGGAGATTATTTTGAAAACAATCGTAATAGGCGTAATTGGCGCCGATGTACATGCTGTGGGGAACAAAATTATTGATTACACGTTAGTTAACTCTGGGTACAATGTAGTTAACATTGGAGTGCTATCATCTCAAGAGGATTTTATTAATGCCGCTATAGAAACAGATGCGGATTTAATTATGGTCTCGTCACTATATGGTCACGGAGAAATTGACTGTCGAGGAATGCGAGAAAAGTGTATCGAATCCGGACTTGAAGATATCTTATTATATGTTGGCGGAAACATTGTGGTTGGAAAACAAGAATTTAATGAAGTTAAAGAAAAATTTGTCGATATGGGGTTTGATAGAGTCTATCCTCCAGGAACATCGATTGATAATGCTTTAGAAGATATTAAAGAGGATTTAGGAGAGTAAAATGCCAAATTACTTGCTAGTAGATTTTGGGTCAACTTTTACAAAATTATGTTCCGTAGATATAGATGCAGAAAAAATATTAGGAACTTCTGCACACTATACGACTGTTAGCGAAGATATTAGTATAGGTTATAATAAGGCGCTAAATCTCTTATACGATAAAATAGGAAAGAAAATAGAATTCGATCAAGTTATTGCTTGTTCATCAGCAGCTGGCGGCCTAAAAATGGCCGCTATTGGTCTTGTTGAAGAATTAACTGTTGAAGCCGCTAAACGTGTATGTTTAGGTGCTGGAGCTAAAGTAGATTTGGTTTTTTCACATCACTTAACAAAAAATGAAGTAAGGAGAATTATAAAAGAGGATATTGATATAATCTTGTTATCTGGGGGTTCAGATGGCGGTAATTCTGAAAATGTTATTTTTAACGCGATTTTGCTAGGTGAAATGGGCATTAAGATTCCGATTATTTATGCTGGAAATAAATCTGCAGAAGATGATATTAGAGATATTTTTGAAAAATATGATATGGATGGATATATTTGTGATAATGTTATGCCTAAAATCAACAAACTAAATCCGAAATGTGCGAGAAAAACAATAAGAAACATCTTCTTAAAACAAATTATTGAAGCGAAAGGTATTAAAAAGATAGAATCCGAAATTGATCGAGTTATATTACCTACGCCAAATGCTGTATTACAAGCAGCTAAACTATTATCAGAAGGATATATGGAAGAGAAAGGATTGGGAGATATTGTTTTGATTGATATTGGTGGAGCAACTACTGATATGTATTCTATTTGTTATGCGACATCAAGAAGTGATGTTATAATGCACGGTTTAGAAGAAGCTTTTGCTAAACGAACTGTTGAAGGTGATTTAGGAATGCGATATTCTGCACCGGGAATTGTAAAGTCACTCTCCGAACAAGAAATTGCTTTTATCAATAAAGAGAAAAATATTGATATTGTTAAAGAAGTTAATGAAAGATACAAAAATGTTCATTTACTACCTCATGACGAAAGAGATGAATTTATTGATCAGTTTTTAGCTGAAATGTGTGCTTATCGATCGATGAATCGTCATTGTGGAAGAATTCATGAAGTTATTACACCGATGGGGAAAGTTTTTAACCAGTCTGGAAAAGATTTAACAAGTGTTAATTATGTTATTGGAACTGGTGGTGTTGTTATAAATTCTAAGAAACAAAAAGAAATCTTAAATCAAACTACAAACATATTAAATGATCAAACTCAGTTAAGACCAAAAGACCCTGATTTTTTAGTAGACCAATTATACATTTTGGCTCCAATGGGCTTATTGGCGCAAAAAGATCCTAGATTAGCATTGAAATTAATGAAAGAGAATCTTAAGGAGTTAAAATAAATAAAATGAATCTAAAAAATAAAAAAATTAGTTTAAAAGATTTCTTCAAAGAAAGAGAAGAAGTTTTGAAAAGTTGGAAGACTGGTAATGATAGTGAATTAGATTTGGAAAAATCAGTCGAGTATATTAAAGGGATACCTAGTTATAAAAATTTTGCTTTTGTTCTTAATAAAGCGAAAGAGCATAATGAGACATTAATTCAACCACGCGCCGGTGTTCCTGAACTTGGCGAACATATTAAATTATTGCAGTTTTTAGAAAAGGCTGGCGCCGACTTTTTGCCAAGTACGATTGATAGTTATACTAGGCAAAACAGATATTCTGAAGCTGAAAAAGGTTTAGATGAATCTGTCGATAAACACCGTGCATTATTAAACGGCTTTCCAGCTGTTAATCACGGTGTAAAAAGTTGTAAACAAGTTTTAGAAGCCGTGAATGTTCCTATAGAAGCAAGACACGGTACACCTGATGCTCGACTATTATCAGAAATTATTCATGCGGCTGGTTGGACTTCAAATGAAGGCGGAGGAATATCTTATAATATTCCTTATGCTAAATCTATTCCTTTAGAAGTTTCAATTAGAAATTGGCAGTATTGTGATCGTTTAGTTGGTTATTATGAAGAACAAGGAATTAAAATTAATCGCGAACCATTTGGCCCTCTAACGGGTACATTAGTACCACCTTCAATTTCTAATACTATCATGATAATTGAAGCTTTATTAGCTGCTGAACAAGGTGTAAAAAATATTACTGTGGGTTATGGAATGGGCGGAAATCTTATTCAAGATGTTGCTGCTATTAATTCATTACATTCTCAAACAAAAGAATATTTAAAAAAATATGGGTATGAAGATATGGAAATTTCTACCGTTTTTCATCAATGGATGGGTGGATTTCCTGCTGATGAAGCAGAAGCTATGGCGTTAATTTCTTACAGTTCGACTGTTGCTGCATTATCTAAAGCAACAAAATTGATTACTAAATCACCGCATGAATCAGTTGGAATACCAACAATGGAAGCAAATGCATTAGGTGTTAAAGCTTCAAAGTTTATTGTTAAAATGTTACAAGATCAACGCATTACTAGAAGTGAAGAACTTACTGAAGAAGTTGACTTAATTAAAAGAGAAGTGACCTGTTTAATGGATGCTGTATTTAAAGTTGGCGAAGGTGATTTAGCTGTAGGAACAGTTAGAGCTTTTGAACAAGGATTATTAGATGTTCCTTTCGCTCCGAGCCAATATAATGCAGGAAAAATATTTCCAGCAAGAGATAATGATGGAAGAATTAGAATTTTAGAATTTGGTAATTTAGCAATTTGTCAAGATATTAAAGATTTTCATTACAATAAAATTAAAGAAAGAGCGGACTCAGAAAATAGAAAAATTTCGTTCCAATTAACAGTAGATGATGTATATTCTGTTAGTAAAGGAACATTGATTGGAAGACCATTGAAATGAAAATAAAAGATGTAATACTTTCTAAAGCATATACCGGGTTTTTCTTTGATGACCAAAAAGCCATTAAAGCAGGCGCGAAAAAAGATGGACTATTTTATATTGGTAAACCATTAATCGATGGTTTTAAAACTATTAGGCAAAAAGGTGAAGCTATTTCTATTCAAATTATTTTGGATAATAATACTATAGGTATAGGCGAATGTGCTGCTGTACAATATTCAGGGACAGGTGGCAGAGACCCTTTATTTTTGGCAGATGACTATATTCCTTTCATTGAAAAGAATATAGTTCCTTTATTGATTGGAGAAAAATTTATCAGTTTTAAAGAAATTGCTGAGAAATATGATACACTAAAAATAGATGGCAAGAGATTACACACTGCGATTCGTTATGGCTTAACTCAAGCATTTTTATCTGTAATAGCAAATGAAAAAAAAGTGACTATGGCAGAAGTTATTCGCGATGAGTATAATATTAATGATAAAATTTATTCTCCAATTCCAGTTTTTACTCAAAGTGGAGATGAACGCTATGATGGTGTTGATAAAATGATTTTGAAAGAAGCAGACGTGATTCCTCATGGTTTAATAAATAATATTGATGAAAAACTCGGAAGAAATGGAGAACTATTAAAATCATATATTGAATGGATGCGTAATCGAGTTTTAAAATATCGAGTTAGAAATAATTATTTACCAATTATTCATGTCGATGTATATGGTACAATTGGCATTATTTTTAATAACGATATTCAAAAAATTGTCAAATATTTAGCTGATTTAGAGAATTCAGCAAAACCTTTAAAGATTAGAGTTGAAGGGCCCATTGATGGCGGCAATAAAGAGGATACCATTAGATACTTAGCTGAAATTACAAAAGAGTTAGCAAGACAAGGTTCTAAATTACAAATTGTTGCGGATGAATGGTGTAACACTTTAGCAGATATTAAAGACTTCGCGGACGCAAAAGCAGGACATATGTTACAAATTAAGACGCCGGATTTAGGTGGAGTCAACAATATTTGTGAAGCAATCTTATATTGTAACGAAAGAAAAATCGGAAGTTATTCTGGCGGGACATGTAATGAAACTAATATTTCTGCACAAGTAACGACTAATATTGCAATTGCTTGTAAAGCTAATCAAGTTTTAGCGAAGCCTGGGATGGGTGTTGATGAAGCGTTTATGATTGTAAAGAATGAGATGAACCGCGTCATTGCTCTAGCTAATCGAAAGAGGAGATAGTATGGAAGGACAAGCAGGCAGCAAAGAATCAAATGATTGTCTTATTACAATTAGAAAAAGTGATGAAACAAGAATAGAGATCGATAGTATTGTCGATCATCTTTTTCATGACCAAATATTAAAAGCAGTGGAAGAAACTTTAAAAGAAGAAAATATTGAAAATGTATTTGTGTTAGTTGAGGATAAAGGGGCACTTGATTATACAATTAGAGCTAGACTACGTGTAGCTATCAATAGGATGAATAAAAATGTTTAGGTCTTTGCTTTTTGTTCCAGGTAATAATCCTTCAATGCTACAAAATGCAGATATTTTTATGTGCGACGCTATTATTTTTGATTTGGAAGATTCAGTTAATTTAGACGAAAAAGATAATGCTAGAAATCTTGTAGAAACTTATTTATTAACAACTAAAGAATTACCTAAAGCAGTAATTTTAAGAATTAATCCTGTAAATTCAGAATTAATCAATGATGATTTAAAATTACTAGAAACAAGAAGAATTGATTATGTTTTATTGCCTAAAGCTAACAAAATTTCTTTATTTGTATTAGATAAAATTTTAAATGATTTAGAAAATAAATTTGAATTAAAACAGACAAAAGTAATTTGTTTAGTCGAAGAAGCTAAAGCTATTATTGAGGTTTATGATTTAGCTATTCACGAAAGAGTTAGAGGGCTTTTACTTGGCGCAGAGGATTTAACTAGCGAGTTGGAAATAAATCGAACAATTTCTGGAGAAGAGATTTTATATGCAAGATCAAAGGTGATTTATGCTGCTATCAGTAATAAAATCATTCCAATTGATACACCATTTACAGATATAAATGATACAGAAGGGTTAATTAAAGATTGTAAAAAGGCTTTAAATCTTGGTATGAAAGCTAAAACAGCTATCCATCCAAGTCAATTAGAAACTATTAATGATATTTTTTCTCCAAGTAAGGAAGCTATTGAATGGGCAAAAGCACTACTTGCTAAAGCTAAAACTTTAAATAAAGGCGCTTTCCAATTTGAAGGGAAAATGATTGATAGACCAATTATAGAAAAAGCCAAAAAAATTATTGAAAAAGCTAAACTATTTGATTTGATGTAGGTGGTATTATGTTGAATGGAGTAAAAAGAGATATACCAAAAAATTTACCTCGCTTTATCAGTAGCGATGATTTTCTAAACAAGAGTAGAAGATTAATAGAAAAGAAAAAGAAACAGTCAAAAACTGTTTTTTTCAATAGTTACGATGAGGTTTTTGATAAATTAAAGATAAAAGATAAACAAACATTATCTTTTCACCATCATTTACGAAATGGAGATAAAGTGATTCAAGATGTTTCCAAAATAATCAAAAAACTTGGATTAAAGGACTTACATTTTGCTCCAAGTTCAATATTTCCTAGTTATACTAATATGATTGATTTAATTTTTAATGGCAATATTACTAATATTCATACTAATTATTTAAATGGTGAAGTTGCTAAAATAATTAGTGAAGGCAAATTAAAAGGCAAATTAGTTATGAATACACATGGTGGCCGTGCTAGGGCGATTGAGAGTGGTGATTTAGGAATTGATGTTGCATTTATCGCGTGTCCAACGGTTGATAAGTTTGGCAACGGAACTGGAGCGATTGGTAAAAATGCTTGTGGGACTTTAGGTTATTGTATTTCTGATTTAGAGTATGCAAAAAAAGTTGTTTTAGTGACAGATAATTTAGTTGGAAAATTAGATAGTTATCAATTGAATGGTGAATATGTTGATGGTGTTTTGGTTGTAGATTCGATTGGTGAAGCTAAAGGAATTGTTTCCGGAACAACTGAAATTACTAAAGATCCTGTAGGTTTAAAGATTGCAAAAGATTGTTCTAGCTTGCTTTATGAATTGGATTTAATTAAAAATAATTTTTCGATGCAAACAGGTGCTGGTAAAACTTCATTAGCTGTTGTTAATTATGTAAAAGATATTATGAAGAAACAAAATATAATTGGCGAGTTTGCATCAGGCGGGATTACAAAAAGTTATGTTGATATGCTTGAAGAAGGATTGTTTAAAAAACTATATGATGTTCAGTGTTTTGATTTAGACGCGGTTAAATCATTTAGGAAAAACAAAAATCATATTGCCATGTCTGCATCTGAATATGGAAATCCGTTTGTAAAGAATTCAATTGCTAATAAGTTAGATTTTGTTATTTTAGGAGCTACTGAAATTGATATTGATTTTAATGTTAATGTTACTACAGATTCAATAGGATATATCATTGGTGGAAGTGGGGGTCATGCTGATATAGCTAAAGGAGCGAAAGTGACGATTATTATATCACCTCTAATAAAATCGCGAATTCCAATTATTAAAGAGAAAGTAAATACAATTACTACTCCAGGTGAAGATATAGATATTTTAATTACTGAAAGAGGAATCGCAATTAACCCTAAACGTAAAGATTTAATTGAAAAATTAAAAACTACTAAAATTAAGATATATGATATAAAAGAATTATTAGAAAAAACACATAATTTGACTGGTGTTCCATCCAAAATAAAAGTTAGTGATGATATTATTGGATATGTAGAGTACAGAGATGGCACTTACATTGATGTTTTAAGGGAAGTGCACAATGATTACATCAGATAGCATTTTAGACGCCAGAGAAAATAGAGCGAAAAAAATTAGTTCATTCCTAAATAATAATAAAAAAATTGTTTGTATTAAAGCAAATTTACCTGGAAATAATAAAACAAATTACTTAGCCCATTTAATAATAAATAGTTTTAGTTTAAGACAATTAGATCTTAATATTATTCATAGTACTTATTATGAATCTCATGATGGGCCGTATTACTTGTTAGAGATTGAAAGTGAGGTTTTAGAAGAAGTAAAGAACCAAATGATTGTTTTTGAAGAAGCTTTTTCTTTAGGGAGATTTTTAGATATTGATGTTTATTCGGAAGTTGGTCAACTATCGAGAAAGTCAAAAAGGAAATGTTATCTATGTAATGATATCGCTTATAATTGTATTAGAAATAAAAAACATACAGTTGAAGAAGTTTATCAATTTGTAAAAAGCAAAACACTTGATTATTATAAGGAAATATTATTTAATTATATAAATGAAAGCATTGAATTAGAGTTGAATTTAGATCCAAAGTTCGGTTTAGTTACTAGAAAGAGTCATGGCTCTCATGAAGATATGAATTATAAAATAATGATAAATGCGAAAAATGTAATTATACCTTATTTTATCGATATGTTTTGTGAAACAATAAGAAGTAACGAAGCTTTAGATCTTATCTTGAAAAAATCAAAAGAAGTTGGTTTGAAGGCAGAAAAAGCTATGTATAAAGAAACAAATGGAGTAAATGCTTATAAAGGGTTGATATTCCATTTGGGTTTATTTGTGACAGCTTATGGCTATGTGATTTCAAGAAATACCAATAAAAGCCTTCTAGAAATAGTTAAACAATTAGCGGTTGTATTTTTCTATAAAAAAGCAGATGATAATTCTTTTGGTTCTTATGCTATGGAAAGATATAATATTACTGGCGCTAAAGGTGAAGCACTAAGTGGATATTTGCATGTAAGGAGTGCTTTAAAGTGTTTGGTTGATTTCTCTGAGGATAGTTTAATAAAAACTTTAGTGTATTTAATCATTGAAATTGAAGATACTAACCTTTTAAAACGAGCTGGATCCTTAGAGTTATATGAAGAAACAAAGAAAAGATTTACTGAATTAGAATTAAACACTCAAGACATTAAAAATTTAACAAATTACTGTATTGAACATAACTTGAGTTTTGGTGGTAGTGCGGATTTGTTAATTGTTACAATTTTTATTAAAAAACTTATGGTAATATGTGATAAAATAAATCTTTAAAGCTCCAAATTAAAAATTTGTTTTTTCAATAATTTTCTCTTGACATATAGATTAATAAATAGTAAAATCTTTATGCGAGTGAAATTTGGAGGTTTAGCTCAGCTGGGAGAGCATCTGCCTTACAAGCAGAGGGTCGGCGGTTCGAGCCCGTCAACCTCCACCACGCCGAAATAGCTCAATCTGGTAGAGCAACTGACTTGTAATCAGTAGGTTGCGGGTTCAATTCCTGCTTTCGGCACCATTTTGTATTTTTATGCTAATTGTTGCATTTACAGCGTACTATTCAGTACGCGATTTTTTTTTGAAAATTTGAGGTTTACATGGATACTACAACAGATAAGAAATCAAGGTTAATTTTATATAAAAAACCAATTTGGAAAGGCTTATTATACCTTAGTTTTCCTGTTTTTTTAGTTAATATTCTTAAGACCTTACATGATATTGTTGATGGAGTTTTCTTGGGAAAAGTTTCGGGGACATATGATGGGGGTTTATCAATAGCTACTGCGATGCAAAGTGCTGTTTCATTAACTTGGCCAATTTTCTTTGTGTTTATTTCTTTTGGAATGGGCTTAAGTGTAGCTGGTAATGCACTTGTTGGGCAATATGTTGGTAAAGGTGATACTAAAAGTGCTAAGAAATTTGCTAATAACACTTTGTTTATAGCAATCTTTTTAGGGGTTATTTTTAATGTTTTTGTTTTTGCTTTCGCTCCACAAATATTAAGTACTGTTGCGGATAATGATACTGTTTATAGATACGCAATTACATATTTGCGAATAAGAAGTTTTGAATTGCCCGTATTGTTTTTAAGTTTTGCTTTCCAAGCAATTAGAAGAGCAACTGGAGATACAGTTACACCAGTTATTGTGAGTGCTAGTGGATTAATACTTAATATGATTTTAACTCCGATTTTAGTGCTTCAATTAGATATGGGAATTACTGGTGCTGCTTTAGCTACAGTAGCTGCTCAAGTTGTTTTAGTTCCAGCAATGGTTTATTATTTAGTTAAACCTAAAACAGGAATAAGTGTTAAATTTAGAATTAGTGAATTAAATATGATAGTTGTTAAAGATATCTTTCATATTGGGATACCTGCATCATTAGGACAATCGATTCAAGCGATTGGTTTTGTAATCCTTAACTTTTTAATTTTCTCTTATGGACCTGCTGTATCCGCTGCGTTTTATATTGGAAACAGAATTAACTCTTTAATTTTATTTCCAGTCTCTGCGGTAAGTACAATTGTAGCGATATATATCGCGCAAAATGTTGGAGCAGGGAATGTTGCAAGAGCAAAAAGCACGGTAAAACAAGGAATAATCTTAGGTGTTTTAATGATGACAGTCGGAGTTGCGATTATCTTGCCTTTTAGAGAACCAATTGTAAGATTGTTTAGTAAAGACCCTGAAGCCTTAAGACACGCCGCTACTTATACTTTATATATTGGTATAGGATTGCCGTTAATGGCTTTATTTATGACTTATCTAAATACTTTCCAAGGAAGCGGAGAAACTAAATATTCCTTTATATTAGCTATTGTAAGATTGTGGATATTTAGACTACCATTTGTTTTAATTACTATGCATGTGTTAGAATGGGGTCCTGAAGGAATATGGTATTCTATGTTAGCAAGTAATGTTTTAGCAGCTATTTTAGGTACATATTTATATAGTAAACTTAAGTTTGTTCCAAAAACTAGGGAGGTGTTTTCTTAATGAATAAAAATATAGTTTTTCCTGATTATGATCATTCATTGCTTTCGATTACATCATCAATTTTGAAACATTTTAATGTTAAATCAGAATATAAAAGTTTAGTTGAACTAGATAAATTGTTAGCCAATAATTATCGTAATGTTATTTTTGTATTAGTGGATGCATTAGGAACAGAAATTATAAAGAAACATTTGAATAAAGCCGAGTTTTTAAGTGAGCATTTAAGGGATACTTTAACAACTGTTTTCCCTTCAACAACAACTTCAGCGACAACTGCAGCATTGACTGGAATACCTCCTGTTGTATCAGGTTGGGTAGGTTGGCAACAGTTTGTTAAAGAGGAAAAACGTCATGTTGTTTTCTTTATGAATAAAGACTACTATGATGAAAGTTATAAGTTTGATTATAATGTATCTGATAAATTTGTTAATAAAACGACAATTTATGAGCTCATTAATAAAGCTAATCCTGATATTAAAACAAAAGAAATATTCCCTAAATTTAAAGAAGAAAAACATAAAACAATAGATGATCAAGTTACAACATGCTTAAATACTATTGATAATAATGAAAAAAACTTTATCTATATGTATTGGGATCAAGTTGATACAAAACTACATGAATTCGGCACAAAATCTAAAGAGGTTTCAGAAGAAATTGATCAAGTGAATAAAGCCATGAAACGTCTATTTGAAGATGCTAGTAAAGATAGTTTGATAATTGTAACTGCAGATCACGGTCAAGTAGATATTGAGCCTGTGAAGTTATCTGAATATAAAGACTTAACTGATATGTTAGAACAAAAACCTGCTATCGAAGCAAGGGCGACAGCGTTTTATGTGAAAGCTGAATATAAAGATGAGTTTCCAAAATTATTTAATAAACACTTTCATGATAAATTTGTCTTGTATAAAAGTGAAGATTTATTAAAAATGAATTTATTTGGATTTGGAAATGAACATCCAAAATTAAGGGAGTTTTTAGGCGATTATTTCTCAATAGCAATTGATAAATATGCATTTAATTTATTAAACAAAAAACCACATAAAGCTACACATGCTGGATTAGTGAAGGATGAAATGCTAATACCATTAATTACTAACCATTAAGCTGAGTTTTTACTTAGCTTTTTATTTTCCTAACAAAATCAAAGTCAAACATCAACAAAAATCAAAATTAG
>JAIPGD010000011.1 GCA_021736305.1 Candidatus Izemoplasma sp. | reverse complement strand
TCACGCCAAGATTTTATTCCACACTTCCTCCAATTCACATCTCACGATGGATACCTTGTGCTTCCTTAGTGGTTGGTTTATGAGTACCCCCACAGTGGTCTTTCACCACCTAGTTATATGCCATGCCCGGCACACTAATTAAAGGGATAACTGAGTTATCCCTTTTTACTTTAAAATCTAAATCCACCTTTTTTCTTCATTTTACTTCGTCTTTCTTTTCTTGAAGTTTTGGGTTGAAAATTGCCTTGTGCCATATTTTGTAAAGAACTAGGATTCAACCCTTGCATTCTTCGCATCATTGTTTGTTGTTTTTCTAACATTTGAACTAGCTTATTAACTTCAGAATATGATCTGCCAGATCCATTAGCCACTCGATTTCTTCTTGAAGAAGATCGATTGATAAGTTCTGGTATTTTTCTTTCTTCAAAAGTCATTGAATTAACAATTGCTTCAATATATTCTAACTGTTTATCATCAACTTTATCCATATCACCAAGGTTTTTCATTCCTGGTAACATCTTTAATATTCCAGAAAATTTACCCATTCTTTTTATCATTTTCATTTGTTTTAACAAATCATTATAATTAAATTTACCAGTCATCATCTTTTCCATCATTGACAATGCTTCATCTTCATCAATTTCTTCTTGGGCTTTTTCAACAAGTGATAAGATATCACCCATACCAAGAATCCTTGAAGCCATTCTTTCTGGATGGAAAACTTCAATATCTTCGAGCTTTTCACCCATACCAGCAAATTTAATCGGAACACCTGTAATTTTTCTGATTGATAGAGCTGCTCCACCTCGAGTATCACCATCTAATTTAGTTAAAATACAGCCAGTTAAAGTTAAAGCTTTATTAAATGTATCTGCGACATTTACTGCATCTTGTCCAGTCATTGCATCAACCGTTAATAATACTTCATCAGGTTTTGCTATTTTTTCTAATTGTTTTATTTCATTCATCATCAAATCATCGATATGCAATCGACCTGCAGTATCAACTATAACAAGATCAAATCCATTTTTCTTAGCGTAATCCAAACCATCTTTCACAATTTTTTCTGGATCAATTTGACCTTCTTCAAAAACCTCAATACCTAATTGTTCACCAACAGTTTGTAACTGTTCAATAGCAGCAGGACGATAAACATCAGCCGCAATTAATAGTGGCTTTTTTTGATGCTTCTTTTGAACAAAATTGGCTAGTTTACCAGCAGTTGTTGTTTTACCTGCCCCTTGTAAACCTACCATCAAGATAGTTGTTAATCCATCTTTATTAAAATTTAATTCACTAGCTTCTCCTCCCATTAATTTTGTTAATTCATCATTAACGACTTTAACTACTTGTTCACCAGGTTTTAAACCTTTTAATATTTTTTCGCCATATGCTATTTGTTTTACATCTTCAGTAAACTCTTTAACTACTTTATAATTTACATCAGCTTCTAATAATGAGAGTCTCACCTCTCTCATCATTTCATCGATATCTTTTTGAGTTAATTTCGCCTTACCAGTTAAGCGTCTTAACGCCATTTGAAAGCGACTTGTTAAATCTTCAAAAGCCATAAATTCACACCTTCTTTATTTTTTCTAACGTTTCTTTAATCTCTTTAGTTAAAGAATGTTTGTCTTCTAATTCATTAATTAATTCGGATATTTTTATGTTATTTTCTAATATCCTTAATTTTTTTTCATAATCTTCTAAATATTTGGATACTTTCTTTATCTGTAAATGGACAGCATTTCTACTAACATCCATAATTTCAGCAATTTCACTAAGAGAATAATCTTCTCTAAAATAATAATTAAAATACAATTTTTGTTTGTCGGTTAACAATTCATGATATATATCATAAAGATTATTTAATCGAACAGTTTCATTAATATTATAACTCATTATTTTTCACCTACTCAAAAAAGTCTGAGAAAAGACCATAGATATAATCTTCAATATCAAAATATTCAAGATCATCTAATTTCTCTCCAAGACCAACAAAATTTATTGGAATATTTAATTTATTTCTAATCGCTAGAACAATCCCGCCTTTAGCAGTTCCATCAAGCTTAGTTAAAACAACGCCACTAATATCTGTTACTTCAGAAAATATTTTAGCTTGTGATAGCCCGTTTTGTCCAGTTGTTGCATCTATCACTAGATAAGTTTCATAAATATTGTTTCCAGTTTCTCTCTTTATTATGCGATTTATTTTACCTAATTCATTCATTAGATTCTTTTTGTTTTGCAACCTTCCAGCAGTATCAATCAACAATACATCAATTTTCTTTTCTCTTGCTATTTTTATCGCATCAAAAATAACACTTGAAGGGTCTGAGCCGGCTTCTTTAGCTACAACTTCACAACCAACTCTTTCACCAAAAGATTTTAACTGATTTATAGCACCAGCTCTAAAAGTATCTCCAGCTGCCATCATTACTGATTTGCCTTCATTTTTAATCTTATAAGCTAATTTCCCGATAGTAGTTGTTTTACCAGTCCCATTAACACCAACAAATAAAATAACAGTCAAATCATTTTCATTATACCGGATATTAGTATTTACAACTTCACCTTTTAAATATAGTTCAAACATTTTATCGACTATAACATTCTCTAACTCAATTGGCTTGGTAATGTTTTCTTTTTCAACTACATCTCTTAATTCTGATATAAACTCAATTACAGTATCTACACCAACATCAGCCATAATAAAAATCTCTTCTAATTTATCATATAATTCATCATTTATTTTTTTAGAATTCCTTAAAACATCTTTTAAAGAGGACAGAGTTTGTTTTCTTGTTTTCATCATTCCGATTTTATATTTTTCAGCTTTTTTGCGTTTTTCTTTATTCGTAAATAGCTTATTAAATAAGCCCATAATATTCACCTCTTACTTGAATAAATTACCTTAAATAGTATAACACAAATACTAATTTGTTAAAAATATTTAAGAAAAAAATCCGTCATATATAAAATTGACGGATTTTAGGAAGGGTAAGTGCTTTCGCACTTTAAGGGAAATTAAACTACCTTCGTAGTCCCCTAAATATTAGCATAAATGTTTGATGCTTTTGTGATTACTTACAATCCTTGCCATCAATGCAAAAGACCTTTCCTTTTTTGTTTTTTACTACAACATTGTCACATTTTTCGCAATTTTCATCCACTACTTCTAATGGAGAAATATACTTACATTTAGGGAAATTAGAACACCCTAAAAATTTATTTCCTTTGTTCTTTCCTCGTTTTGCGGTTCTTAATACTAAGGTTCCTTTTTTACAGTCTGGACATTTAACTCCTGTATCAAATGGTTTTTCTTTAGAGTTTTCATCTGGCTTTATATATTTACAAGTTGGAAAATTAGAACAGGCTTCAAATTTACCGTACTTCCCATTACGATATACCATAGGCGAGCCACATTTAGGACATGTTTCACCAGTTTCTTCAGCTTCAATCTTTTCCATTTTATCTTCTGCTTTTTCTATCAGAGGTATAAAATATTCATAGAAGTCTTTTAAAACTTTTAGTTGTTCTTCTTTTCCTCTAGCTATATCATCCAATATTTCTTCCATATTTTTCGAATAATCAGCGCTGATAAATTCAGAAAAGAATTTTTGCAGTTTTTCAACCGTTAAAACACCTTGATCAGTTGGAAAAAACTTACGTTCTTTATTATCAACATATTTTCTTTTTATTAATGTAGAAATAGTACTTGCATAGGTTGAAGGTCTTCCAATACCTAAATCTTCCATTTCCTTAATTAGTCTTGACTCAGTATAACGATTTGGTGGTGATGTAAATAATTGTTTTTCATAAACCTTATCAGCAATCAATTTGTCACCTTCGTTAAATTTCGATAAATCTAATTCTGGTTGTTTTGTTTGTTTATCGATATTTTTCATTGCTTTTAAATATCCATCAAAAATTTGTTTTGAACTTGTTGTTTTAAAGATTGTATTTTTGTTTTTTAATAAAAGAGTTGTTACTTCATTTTGTGATGCTTTCATTAAAGAACTTAAAGCTTTGTAATATATTAAGCTGTATAATTTATGTTCTTGTGCACTAAGGTATGATTTAACTTTATCTGGTGTACGATTAATATCTGTTGGTCTTATCGCTTCATGAGCGTCTTGAACATTACTTTTCTTTTTACTTTGTCGATAAAAGCCTAAATAATCCTTACCATATTCTTTAGCAATATATCCCCGTGCTCTACTAACAAATTCATCTGATAATCTAGTTGAATCTGTTCTAATATAAGTAATTAAACCTACTGTCTCAGTTCCCAAATCTTTACCTTCGTATAATTTTTGAACTAAAGACATTGTTCTTGAAGATGTATATCCATATCTTGAAGAAGCTTGTTGTTGAAGGCTAGAAGTCGTTAAAGCACTTGCTGGATTGTTTTTTATTTTCTTTTTGCTAAGTTCACTTACTATAAATTCTTTATTTAAATTATCAAGAATTTCTTTTGCTTGTTTTTCTGTGTTAATTTTTGGCTTTTTATTATTTAATTTAAACAACATTGCCTCTACATCAGAAAATTTAGCATAAATTTCATGATATTCTTCTGGTTCAAATGCTTCTATTTCTTTTTCTCTATCAACGATTAGTTTTAAAGCAGCTGATTGAACTCTACCAGCTGAACGTGATTTAATTTTACTACGCAATAATTTAGATAACTTAAAACCAATAATTCTATCAAGCATTCTTCTAGTTTCTTGAGAAGAAACTAAATCATAATTAATTTTTCTTGGATTATTAAACGCTTTTGTTATAGCTTCTTTAGTAATTTCATTAAATTCAACTCGTTCAACATCTTGATCAGTTAGTTTTAATGTATCAAACAAGTGCCAAGAAATAGCTTCTCCTTCCCTATCAGGGTCAGTAGCTAGATATACTTCTTGCACATCTTTTAAAGCTTTATTTAATTCATTTACAACCTTCTTCTTTCCTTTAATAATTTGATAGTCAGGTTTGAAGTCGTTTTCAACATCAATGCCTAATCCACCCTTTCCGGTTGTTGCTAAATCCCGAATATGTCCAACACTTGATTTTACTTCATAATCTTCTCCTAAGTATTGTCCAATAGTTTTGGATTTTGCTGGTGATTCAACAATCACTAATTTTTTCGCCATAATTTACCTCGCTTACTATATATAATATAAAGACTTTTTAAAAAATGTCAAATATTTTTATTTTTAAAAATAAAAAGTAAAAGTTTATTACATAAACATTTTACTTCTCTTTTATAGTTTTTCTGCTTTTTTTTCAAAACCTTTAATAATAAATGTCATTCTATCTAATTTTTGCATATCTTTTAATGTATAAATAAGTGCTTCTGGAAACTTGTCAATTGCTAGTTGTTTTATTTCGTTTGCTTTATCATAACCATGTTCAAAAGCAATTATAGCTGAATCATTTAGAATAGAATCTGCTTTTTCCAATATTAAATGATAAAATTTCAATCCATCTTCTCCGCCAAATAAAGCTAGATGTGGTTCGTTTTTATAAATAAGTTCATCAACTTCTTCATCTAAAGGAATATATGGAGGATTAGATACTAATATATCAAATTTTTTATCTTTAATTGGCTCTAACAAATCCCCAACATAAAATTCAACATCTACAGATAATGCATTAGCATTTTCTTTTGCTAAAGCAATTGCCTCTTTAGAAATATCTGTAGCAACTACTTCTAAATTGGATTCTTCTTTTGCTAAAGCAATAGCTAAGCAACCTGAACCTGTACCAATATCTACTAATTTTGCTTTTTTATTTTGAAAATATTCATCATATAGTATCAATACATTTGCAACAAGTTCTTCAGTTTCGAATCTAGGAATTAACGCTTGATTAGTAACTTTAAATTTATGTCCATAAAAATACACATATCCAATTATTTGTTGAACAGGTACTTGATCTATTAAATAGCGATTTAAACCTCTAAAAAAAGCATCTTCTTGTTCTTCGGGCATTTCTTGATCATAATTTAAATATAATTCTGTTGGTTCTAACGAAGAAAAATGCAACAATAATAATTCTGTTGCACTTGTTTCTTTTTTATGTTTTCTTGTAAATTTTTTGCCCTTATTTAAAACTTCTTTATAAGTTGACATTTTATACTTTTTCTAACTTTCTTCTTTGTTCTTCAGCAATCAACGCTTCTATAACAGGTTCTAATCGACCATCAATAATTTTATCCAATTGTTGGATTGTTAAACTTATTCGATGATCTGTAACTCTATTTTGAGGATAGTTGTAAGTTCTAATTTTTTCAGAACGATCTCCAGACCCAATTTTAGTTTTTCTTTCTCCAGCTTCTTTCTCTTGTTTCTCACGAAGCATTTTATCATATAAACGTGACCTTAAGATTTTTAAAGCTGATGCTTTATTCTCGTGTTGGCTTTTACCATCTTGACATTGTGCTACTGTATCTGTTGGTGTGTGTGTAACTCTAACAGCTGATTTTGTTGTATTAACAGATTGTCCACCAGGACCACTTGAACAATAAGTATCTACTCTTATTTCACTCATATCTAATTGAAAATCAATTTCTTCAGCTTCAGGTAAAACAACAACTGTTGATGTTGATGTATGAACTCTACCACTAGATTCAGTTTGTGGCACTCTTTGAACGCGGTGGACTCCTGACTCATACTTCATATGTGAATATACACTATCACCAGAAATCATAAACTCTATTTGGGAATAGCCTCCAGTTTCTCTAGCTTCTGCATTTAGCACTTCTATTTTCCAGTTTTGATGTTCAGCATATTTACTATACATTCTAAATAAATCCCCAGCAAATATATTAGCTTCATCGCCTCCGGCTGCTCCTCTAATTTCAACGATAACATTCTTTTCATCATTCGGATCTTTTGGAATCAGCATTAATTCTAATTCTTCTTCAAGCTTTTCTATTTTAGAAGTAACTTCCTCTAACTCCATTTCAGCCATTTCTCTTATTTCTTGGTCTTCATCTTTAGTCATCGCTTTTAATCCATCTAATTGATTTAACAATTTTTTATAATCACGATACTTTAAGACTATCTTTTCAAGTTTTGAGTATTCTTTAGCTAATTCTGTCACTTGTTTAATATCAGTAGCGACCTCAGGATTAGACATCTTCTTACCGATTTCTATATATTTTTCTTCTATTTGTTCTAATCTTTCGTTAAGCATTTTTTTACCTCGAATTATCTTTCCTATGATTATTGAATTTTGAAGTGTTTTTATTAAATAGTAATTCAAAATCCCCTGGTTGTCCATGACGATTTTTAGCAATCATAAACTGAGTTATATTTTTCTTTCTTTCATCTTCTTTATCAGCTTCATCAACATACAAAAACAAGATAATATCCGCATCTTGTTCAATTGAACCAGATTCTCTTAAATCGGACATCATAGGAGTTTTATTAGTTCTTTGTTCAAGACTTCTTGATAACTGTGAAAGCGCAACAACAGGCACTTTTAATTCTCTTGCCATTTCTTTTAAAACCCGAGAAATTTCTGAAACTTCTTGAACTCTATTTCCTTTATTATAAGAAGATCCACTTAATAACTGCAAATAATCGACAATTACTAAATCTAGTTTATTGTTTTGTTTTAATTTTCGACATTTACTTCTTAAATCCAATACTTGAACGGTACCAGAATCATCAAAATAAATATTTGAGCCCTTTAAATTATGAACCCCTGTTTGTAGTTTTTCCCAATCTAATTGTTGGAGTTTACCTTTTCTTAAACGCGTATTATCAACGCCTGATAAAGCAGATAGTAAACGCATAACTAATTGTTCAACACCCATTTCTAAAGAGAAAAAAGCTATATGTGGGGTAGTTGGTAAAAGACCTATATTTAAAGCTAAATTTAATGCAAAAGCTGTTTTACCAATACCCGGTCTTGCAGCAACGATTAATAAATCAGAGTTTTGTAATCCCAATGTATATCGATTTAACTCATAATAGCCTGTATCTAAACCGCTTAAATCATCACCTTTTTGAGCTTGTTCAGCAATTTTAGATAAAGTATTTTCCGCTGCATCAGCAATATTGATAAAATCAGTACTACGTCTATCCTTTGTTATATTAAATATTTCTTTTTCTACATTATCAATAAAACTAGGAGTATCTTCGACATTTCTTGATTTTTCAATTAAAGCTCTAAAACTTTCTTGTAATTTTCTTAGAACAGATTTATCTTTGACAATATCTATATATTCTAATAAATTAGCTGTTGAAGGAACTACAGAAGATAAATATACAACGTAATCTCTTCCGCCCGCTTTTTCTAAAGCATCAATATTTTCCAAATAATTACAAACGGTAATAACATCAATAGAATTCCCGTTTTGGTAAAGTTTTAAAACGGCTTTATAGATTTCTTGATTATTAGGATTGTAAAAATCTTCTACTTGAAGTTTATCAGCGATGACTTTAATTTCGCTTTCAGTAAAAAAGATAGAACCTAAAACCGATTCTTCTGCTTCAATATTATAAGGGGTTTTGTTCTCCATAGATTGATCTCCTTGTTATTATTCTTTTTCTAATACTTGGACATCGATTGTAGCCTTAACATCTTTATGTAATTTAATGTCTATATCATAATTTCCTAAAGCATTTATTTTATCAGATAAATCAATTTTACGTTTATCAACGCTAATATCATATTGTTTTTTCAATTCATCCGCGATTTGCTTTGTATTTATTGAACCAAACAATTTACCTGATTCACCAATCTTAACATAAAGTTTAATTGGGCTTTTTTCGATTTTTTCTTTTAACTTTAAAGCTTTATTATAAGCTTTATTTTCTTTTTCTTTTTGTTCTTTTAAATCATTTTTTAGAGCTTCCATATTCGCTGCATTTGCTTTAACTGCATGCTTAGAAGTTAAAAGATAATTACCATATCCAGTAGCAACTTCAATTACATCGCCTTTTTTACCCTTACCTTTTAAATCTTTAATCAATATTACTTTCATAGTCGTTTCCTCCTTATATGTACTATCAATAAGTTTTTCAATTTTTTCTACAACTTCACTAGCGTTAGCGCCTTTTATTTGGGTAGCTGCATTATTTAAATGTCCACCACCGCCAAGTTTTTCCATAATAACAGAAACATTAAAATTATTAACACTTCTAGCTGAAACAGCTAGAGTATCTTCATCAATTTTACCTATTGCAAAAGCGGCAATTATATTATCTATTTCAAGTAATTCATCAGCTGTTTTAGCAAGTTGAACACGGTCTGTAATATCTACTTCATCTAGATAAGTAATCGCAAAACGATCATCAATAATCTTAGCTTTATTTACTAAATTAGACTTTGTTTTAATATCGTCTAATGATTCTCTTAAGATTAATCTAGCTTGTGAAGGGTCAGCACCTTTTTGTCTTAATTTAGCTGCAGCCTCAAACGTTCTTATTCCTGTTCTATATGAAAAATTATTAGTATCTATCATCATGCCAGCTAACATAATTGTTGCTTCAAACTTATCAATATTTACATCTAGCTTAAAGAAATCAATTAATTCAGTTACTAATTCAACCGAAGAAGATGCATAAGGTTCTACATAATTCATTAATAAATCTGGAATTGTATCTTCAATTCTTCTGTGATGATCAATAACTACGATATTTTTTGATTTATCTAGTAATTCAGGTGTATTAGATTGAACTGGTGAATGGTGATCAATTATTACCAACAAAGAATTTGGGCTAATATTACTTATAGCTTCTTGAGGTTCGATGATATGTTCAAGTAGTTTGATATATTCATGTTCTAACATATCAAAAACCTTTTGACAGGTTTGGTCGATATCATCAAAATCAATAATAATCTTTGCGTTCTTATTTTTAGCTACTGCCATACGCAAAATACCGATAGCTCCGCCTAATGCATCAATATCTGTAGTTTTATGTGGCATTATAAAAATATCTTTAGCGTTCTCAAAAAAATCTTCTAAAGCTCTAGAATTAACTTTGGCTGTTATTTTACTGCGTTTCTCAACAGTATTTGATTTTGCACCATAAAATTTCATTGGTTGGTTTTTTAAGTTAACAACAGCTTGGTCACCACCGCGATCAATCGCAAGCTGTAAAGCCTCTTCTGCCGCTTCACCTAATTCATCTACACTAGCTTCAAAGGAAGCTATTCCAATTGATAATGACACACGTATTTCATTATCTTCAGCTACTTTACTAACTTCATTTAATATAGAAAATTCATTTTCCATTAACTGTTCGAGTTTTTTTCTAGTTGTAATAATAATTGATTTATCAACTCTAAGGTTAATAAAATAAATATCATTATCTTTACACCACTTATTCAATACACTTAGAAAAACACCTTGAATATTTGATTTATCTTGATAATCCATATTTGTTGTTGCTTCATTAAAGTTATCTAAACTAATAACTCCAACCACATTTAAATTACTAAAATATTTTTCTTTAATTCTTTCTCTTTCAGTTACTTCAAATAAGTAAATAGTTTTATTTTTAGGATAATGGATTACATCATATAATTTATCATAAACATTAACCATAAACTTTCCGATTCTTTTGTTGACATTCTCATGTAATTCTTTGTTCAAAACATTAAGTGGTCGATCGACTAATACATTTGAAAAATATTCTTTAGCAGATGCATTTGCATAGTCAACATTTAATTCTTCATCGTAAATTATTATACCTACAGGTAAATAATTTAACGCGATATCAACGTTGTTAATCTTCCGTTTATTGACTATGTTAGTTTCTCTTATCTTGCTTTCTAATTGGTCAATTCTTCTACGTCTTTGTCTTGTAAAAAACTCAAATAAAAATATTCCTAATAATAAAATCAAAATTAATGTATTAAAAAATATAAAATAGTCTAAATTATTAGAATATAAGATAATAATACTCAAAAAAACAAGTATTAGATAGATACTTATTAGGTATATATGAAACTTATTAAAGAACTTATTCATAATATAGCTCCTCTTAAATTTATGATAAATTATTATAACATAATAAATCAAAAAATAAAACTTTACCAGTTATAATCAAACTAAAAAAAAGGCCCAAAAGAGCCTTTAAGAATTTATTCTTTAACAAATGGTAATAAAGCCATATAACGAGCTCTTTTTATCGCTCTAGCTAAATGTTTTTGATAATATGCTTTAGTACCAGTCACACGTCTTGGTAAGATTTTACCTCTGTCTGAGATAAATCTTCTTAACAATTCATGATCTTTAAAATCTATATATGTAACTTTATTTTCAGTAAAATAACATCTTTTACGATTTCTTCTACGGTTAGTTCTATATCCTGGTTTTGCCATAATAATCCTCCTTTTTAAAATGGTAGGTCATCTTCAACATCGTTGAAGTTGCCTGTATCTACATCATCTTCCTGTTTATCGTCATAACTTGGATTATTATTATCATTTCTCTGTGATTTAGTATCTAAGAAAGTTACTGAATCACAAACGATTTCTGTAATATATCTTCTAGCATTAATTTTTTCATCCATATAATCACGGGTTTGAAGTCTTCCATCAATCGCAACCATACTACCTTTAGAAACGTAACGACTAATATTTTCAGCTTGTTTTCTCCAAGCAACACAATTGAAAAAATCAGCGGTTTTATCTGAATTACTAGAGGCAAAAGGACGATTTACTGCTAGTGTAAAACTACAAACAGGAATGTTATTATTCGTGTATCTTAATTCTGGGTCTTTAGTTAATCGACCGATTAATACAACTTTATTAAACATCGTATCTCTCCTTATACTTCGTCTCTTGCAATGACAATATGACGAACAACATCTTCTTTGATTTTGATAACACGGTTAAGTTCAGTTATAGCTTCTTTCGAAGCAACAACGTCAATTACTACATAATAACCTTTTTTAAAATCATCAATCTCATAAGCAAGATCTCTCATGCCCCATTCATCAACTTTAGGATCCTTAGATTCGAATTTTTCTAAAATAACGTTAATATCGTTAATTAGATCTTTTCTCGCTTGTTCCTCAAGATTTGGACGAATAATGTACATAATTTCATATCTTTTCATAAACTACCTCCTTTTGGACTATTGGCTACTTATTTGTTAAGTAGCAAGGTGTATTAAATCACTTTTAGAATTATAACACAATACTGTCTATTTGTCCACAATAATAATGGATTAGTTATAGCCTTAAAATCCATTAATATTGTCTGACAATCTGTAATAAATAACATAAAAACATTAAATTCTATTCAATTAATGTTTTTAAAAAGAATAAAACTATCAATCTTTAAATATTATAATATTTTATTTCTTTTTTCTATAAGGTAAAAGCATTGATACTTTCTCTTTGTACTCTGAATAACAAGGTCTATCTTCTAACTTCTTTTCCATTAAAGGAATACTAACAAATAGGAAAAGTAAGATCATCGCAATTGGATAAATAATATTAAAATCAAGTGAATTCCCTACGCCAAGATACATTAAGTATAAGCCAACCCATATAGATAACTCACCTAAATAGTTTGGATGTCTTGAGTAACGCCATATACCTCGGTCAATACATGTTTCTAATCTATCTCTTTCTTGTCTAAACTCAAACATTTGTTTATCTGCAATAAATTGAATTGTTGATGCAAACAACATAAGAATAAACCCGATAACAAAAACAACGTTAATTGTACCTTTATACTGAATCACTTCATAAGCGTTTATTAACTGGATAAAAACTACAAGTGTTGGGATTAAATGGATTGCGCCAAAATTAGATAACATATAATAACCTCTAGTTCTCTCTTTTATCAAATCATAACGCCAATCTTGTTCTTTAAAACCGGTCCAATTCTTCCACCAATTATAAGTTAATCTAATTGCCCATAATCCTACACCAATTAACAATAAAAGTATCGGAGTTGTTATAGTAATCGACTTATACAATATCCATCCAACAATAATTACCGGTGGTATTACTGACCAGTAAGGATCATAGACTGATGAGTTTTTTGTTAACAAACTGAAACCAAAAACTACTACTGTCATAGCTAAATCAGCAATAAAAGTATTTAATATAATATTAATATTAGTATACTTTTCTAATATCAAAAATGTAATGACCCCAATTGTAACCGCCAATAGATAAATTAAAATAAACAATATACCGGTTTGTTTCTTCGAAAGTTTAATATATTCCATTAGATTCCCTTTCCTTGCTTTGTTTTTAATTATTGTATCATAATATATTTTAAAAAACAGTTCAATTTTAATATTATAGTAGTTTAATTATTATTTCAAAAATTTCATCAACGCATTTTTGCCTAATTTGATTTCTATTGCCTGATAAATTAAGTTTATAGGAATAGTATTTATCATTAAAAGCAATACCAATAAATATTTCACCAATTTTATTACCACTATTAACCGTTGGCCCAGCATTACCTGAAACACCAACTAAAATATTAGCATCTGATAATTCCTGTAACCCAGTAACCATTTCTTTTACTACTTCAAAACTGTAAACACTAAATTTATCGATAGTTTCCTTTTTACATTTAAGTACTGTCTGTTTCGCTTTATTTGAATATACAATGTAACTTTCTTCAATTACCTTTGATGCATTAGCTACACTTATTATTTCACTCGCCAAAAGACCACCTGTCATTGATTCAGCAAAAGCAATTTTTAGGTGTTTATTTGTTAAACTGGATACAATTTTTTTGGCTAAATAATTTGTTTTACTATTCGTTTCCATAATAACCTTATATGTTAAATCTGAAATGAAATATATCGCCGTCTTTAGCAATATAATTCTTTCCTTCTAAACGAAATTTACCTTGTTCTTTGGCTTTAGCTTCACTACCTGCATTTACTAAATCATCATAATGGATTGTCTCCGCTCTAATAAAACCCTTTTCAAAATCACTATGAATAATTCCTGCGCATTCTGGAGCTTTCATTCCCGCTCTAAAGGTCCAAGCTCTAACTTCTTGTTCTCCGCCAGTAAAAAATGTTTTAAGTCCTAAGGTTTCGTAGCTAACATGAATTAACTGATCTAACCCAGAAGTCTTTATTCCTAATTCTTTCATATATTCTTGTCTTTCTTCTAATCCTAATTCTTGCAATTCCTGTTCTATTTTCGCACTAATAATAACAGTATCTGCTAGTTCTTTTTTTGCATGTTCTTCAACTTGTTTAATATATAAGTTATCCATGTTGTTCAAATCTTCTTCAGCAACATTACAAACATAAATCATTGGTTTAGCAGTTAAAAAAGCATAATTTTTAATTAATTCTTTTTCACCTTTATTCAAATCATAAGAACGAATTGGTCTTTCGTCTTTTAAATGTTCTAATAATTTATTAAGCAAATCATATTCATATACTGCTTCTTTTTCGGTTTTTAATTGTGCTCGCTTTCTTATCTTTGGTAACCGTTTCTCGATAACTTCGATATCAGCAAAAATTAACTCAATTAAAATCGTTTCAATATCTCTTAAAGGATTCACATTACCATCAACATGAATAACTTCATCATCTTCAAAACAACGGACAACCTGCACGATTGCATCAGTTGTTCGAATATGTGATAAAAATTGATTCCCCAAACCTTCTCCTTTAGAAGCACCTCTAACTAATCCAGCGATATCACGAAACTCAAAACTTGTTTTTATTACTTTTTTTGGCTTATAAATTTCTACTAGTTTATCAACACGCTTATCGGGTACTTCGACAATACCAACATTTGGTTCAATTGTCGCAAACGGATAGTTTGCAGCTAACACATTAGCTTTAGTAATTGCATTAAAAAGTGTTGATTTACCAACATTTGGCAAACCAACAATACCGGCGGTTAATCCCATTATTTAGCCTCTTTCACTAATTCAGTTAGATTAAATAACTTAACTGTATTATCATAAGTTCGGTCCGCTAATTCTTGAAAAGATAGTCCTCTTATTTTGGCAATTTCTTTTGCAATAAACTCAACATTCCGAGGTTGATTTTGTTTTCCACGATATGGAACTGGTGATAAATATGGAGCATCAGTTTCCACTAATAATTTTTCTATAGGAACTTCTTTAGCAACTTCTTTAGGTGTTTTAGCATTTTTAAAAGTAACAGGTCCTGCTAAAGAAATATACATATTAATATCTAAAAATTGTTGCATAAATTCTTTTGAACCAGAATAGCAATGCATAACCCCTGATAAATCTTTATCCTTATATTCTTTTATAATTTCATATGTATCTTGGATTGCATCGCGCATATGAATTGATATTGGCATTTTATGTTTGTTGGCTAATTTGATTTGTTTGATAAACAAATCTTTTTGTTTTTCCATAAAACTTTTATCCCAATGATAATCTAAGCCTATCTCACCAACTGCTTTTACTTTTGGGTGGCTTAAATTCTTATCTATCCAATCTAAATCTTCTTGACGATAATATGATGCTTCACTTGGGTGAATACCTATAGCTGCATAAACAGAATCATACATAGTAGCTAGTTCAATTGCAAGTTTTGATGAATCAATATCATAGCCTACTACTATAAAAGCTACAACATCAACTTTTTGTGCTTTTTCTATTAAACTTTCAATTTTTGTAAATAATTGTTCATCATTTAAATGAACATGAGAGTCTATTAACATTCTATCTTCCCTTCCTGGAAAAATCGGATGCTATCCGATTAATCTTTTAAGTAATCTTCAATTATTTTTTCAGCAGTAAAGCCAAAGAAATCTGTTACTTCTTCACCTTTTCCGCTTCTTCCAAATTCATCTATACCATATACTTTGTTTGCGAATCTATACCAAGATAATGATGAACCCATTTCAATAGCAATAATATTTTTGCATTTGTTTGGAACAATTCGGTCTTGTATTTCTTTTGGTTGCGCTAAAAATAATTCTTGTGAAGGCATTGAGACAACGCGTATATGAATATTATGTTGTTTTGCTAATTTTTCTTGAATTGTCAAAGCCAATTCTAATTCCGATCCAGTCGCAATAAAAACCGCTTCAAATTTTTCATAATCTTTAACTATATAAGCTCCAGTTTTAAAACTATCATAGTCAACTTTATTTTTTGTTGCAATTGCTTGTCTTGTTAAAGCTATAATTGATGGTGTTGTTTTTGATTCTAAAGCATATCTTAAAGCATGTTCTACTTCAAAAGCATTACCAGGTCTAAAAACATTAATGTTTGGCATCGCTCTATACATTGTTAATTGTTCGATTGGTTCATGTGTAGGACCATCTTCACCCACAGCTACAGAATCATGTGTAAATATATATATTGATGGTACATCCATTAAAGCAGCTATACGCATAGCTGGTTTCATGTAATCTGAAAAGATTAAGAATCCACCACTAAATGCTTTTAAATTATGTAAAGTCATTCCATTAACTATTCCTGCCATAGCGTGTTCTCTAACACCAAAGTTAATGTTTCTTCCTATCCGGTGATTAACATCAAAGTCACCATTAATTCCTTTTGCTTTTGTTGAAGCTGTTAGGTCGGCAGATCCACCAACCATATGAGGAATATGTTCGCTTGCAATTTCAATTAGTTTTCCCATAGTTGCTCTAGTAGCTTCTTTCATACCAACTTTAGCAACATTAAATATTTCATTAAAATCAATATTTAATTTATTATCGACAACATCCATAAATTGCTTATATGTTTCAATATCTTTTTCTTTAACTTTAGATAATGTTTTTATCCATTCCGAATATTTAGTTTGTCCACGTTTAATAAATGTATCTTTAAACTCTTCATATGCTTCATCATATACTTCAAATAGATCCTTCTTATAACCTGCTTCTTCGCGCATTTTATTGGTTTCTTCAACGCCAATAGGTTTCCCATGACTTTCAGAAGTACCTGCACTTGATGCCCCTTCGCCAATAATTGTTTTAACTTCAATGAAACTTGGTTTATCTGATTTTTTAGCTTTTTCAATAGCTTCATTTAAAGCTTCATAATCATGATATTTATCAATTAGATGATAATCCCAGTTCATACTTTTTACTTTTTGTTGAATATCATCACTATGAGCATTGTCCACTGGTCCATCTAATTGAACATCATTTGAATCAAATAAGACAATAAGTTTACTTAATTGAAATCTTCCAGCAATCGCCATTGATTCTAAAGTGATACCTTCTTGCATATCACCATCACCACATAAAGCATAGGTATAATGATCGACTAATTTATGTTCTTTTGAATTAAATTTAGCAGAAAGATAACTTTCGGCTAAGGCATTTCCAACTGCCATAGACATACCTTGTCCTAAAGGCCCTGTGGTAGAATCAACTCCAGGTGCTTCACCATATTCTGGATGTCCTGGTGTTCTTGAGTTTAACTGTCTAAAGTCTTTTAAATCATCTTTGGTTAGTTTATAACCTGCCAAATGCAATGTGGCATATAATAATGCACTTCCATGTCCTGCCGATAAAATAAAGCGATCACGATTAAACCATTCTGGCTTTTCAGGATTTGCATTCATGTGTTTTGTATATAGATTATAAACTGTACCTGCAGCTCCTAAAACAATACCAGGATGACCGCTATTAGCTTTATTTATCATATCTAGTCCAAGGAATTTCATTGATTGAATTGTTTTATTCATAATTACACCTTTCTTCTATTAATTATATTTTTAGTATTTTTTTTCATATGATTATTATAACATAATTACAAGCTTTTCAAAAGATAAAGCGAGATGTCAAATGAAATATTATTAGAAAAAAAACACCCTCGAAAGGATGTTTTTGTATTTGAATGTTAGTTATTCAAGAATTGTAACAACTGAACCAGCACCAACTGTGCGTCCACCTTCACGAATTGAGAATCTTGTTCCTTGTTCTAATGCGATTGGGTGAATTAATTCTACTTGCATTTCAATATTATCTCCAGGCATAACCATTTCAACACCTTCAGGTAATTGAATAACTCCTGTAATATCTGTTGTACGGAAATAGAATTGTGGTCTATAGTTTGAGAAGAATGGTGTATGACGTCCACCTTCATCATGACTCAATACATATACTTGTGCAGTAAATTTAGTATGTGGTGTTACTGAACCAGGTTTTGCAATTACTTGTCCACGTTCTACTTGGTCTCTAGAGATACCACGTAATAATAATCCAACATTATCTCCTGCTTGAGCATAATCAAGGATTTTACGGAACATTTCAACACCTGTAACAACAGCTGTTTGAGTGTCTCTAATACCAATAATTTCGATTTTATCATTTGTTTTGATTGAACCTCTGTCAACTCTACCAGTTACAACAGTTCCACGTCCTGTAATTGTGAAAACATCTTCAACAGGCATTAAGAAAGGTTTGTCTGTTTCTCTCTCTGGTTCAGGAATGTAGCTATCTACAGCTTCCATTAAGTCTAAGATTTTTTGTTCATTTTCTTCATCGCCTTCAAGAGCTTTTAAAGCTGATCCAACAATAATTGGTGTATCATCACCAGGGAAGTCATATTCGTCTAATAATTCACGAACTTCCATTTCAACTAATTCAATTAATTCTGGGTCATCTACCATATCTGCTTTGTTTAAGAATACAACAATTTTTGGAACCCCTACTTGACGAGACAATAAGATATGTTCTCTAGTTTGAGGCATAGTTCCATCTGCAGCAGATACAACTAAGATAGCACCATCCATTTGTGCAGCACCTGTAATCATGTTTTTAACATAATCAGCATGTCCTGGACAATCTACATGTGCGTAGTGACGGTTATCTGTTTGATACTCGATATGAGCGGTATTAATAGTAATTCCTCTCGCTTTTTCTTCTGGAGCAGAGTCAATTGAAGCATAATCTCTGATCTCAGTAAACCCAGCTCTTGCTAATACAGTAGTAATAGCAGCTGTTAAAGTTGTTTTACCATGGTCAACATGACCAATAGTACCAATATTAATATGTGGTTTGTTACGTTCAAATTTAGCTTTAGCCATTTTTAATTTCTCCTTTTTCTAAAATATTTATTTACTAATGAATTAATATCATTACTTATTTTATAACATTATCTAAAATATTGCAATCATTAAATAGATATAAGACCTATTCATCGTTGTTTTTAATAATTTGTTCTGAAATTTGTTTCGGTATTTTGTCATAATGCGAAAATTGCATTGTATGTGTTGCTCTTCCTTGAGTATTTGATCTTAAAGCAGTTGCATAACCGAACATTTCTGATAAAGGAACTTTTGCAGAAACTTTCTGAGCATTACCCATCATTTCTTGTCCTTCGATTCGACCTCTTCTTGAAGTAATATCACCAATAACATTTCCAATATAATCTTCAGGTGTTACAACATCAACACTCATAATTGGTTCTAGTAATGCTGGTTTACCTAAATCCTTTGTTTGTTTTAATGCCATTGATGCAGCAATTTTAAATGCCATCTCTGATGAATCCACTTCATGATATGAACCATCATAAAGCGTTGCTTTTACATCCAACATAGGATATCCTGCTAGAATACCACCTTTAAGTGATTCTTGAATGCCTTGATCTACAACTTTAATGTATTCTCTTGGAACTGTTCCACCGACAACTTTGTCAATAAACTCATAACCTTTACCTGGATTTGGTTCAAACAATACTTTTACATGTCCATATTGTCCGCGTCCACCAGATTGTCTAATAAACTTAGCGTCAGTATCCGCTGTTTGAGTAATTGTTTCACGGTAAGATACTTGTGGATTTCCTACTGAAGCATCAACACTAAACTCACGTTTCATTCTATCAACAATAATTTCAAGATGTAATTCTCCCATCCCCATAATTATTGTTTGTCCTGTTTCATGATCAGTGTATGTTCTAAAAGTTGGATCTTCTTCAGATAACTTTTGTAATGCAATACTCATCTTATTTTGATCTTTTTGCGTTTTTGGTTCAATCGCAACTGAAATAACCGGTTCAGGGAAATTCATTGATTCTAAAATAACATGGGTATTAAGTGCACAAAGTGTATCTCCTGTAATAGTATCTTTTAAACCAATTGCAGCAGCAATATCACCTGAGTAAACTTGATCAACTTCTTCTCTTGAATTAGCATGAATTTTTAAAATTCTACCTAATCTTTCTTTTTTCTCTTTTGATGCATTATAAATATATGAACCTTTTTTTACTACACCCGAGTAAACTCTAAAGAATGTAATTCTACCAACAAATGGATCAGTCATTACTTTAAATGCTAAAGCAACAAAATCTTCATCATCTGTATGAGGAACTTTAATTTCCTCACCATCTTTATTATAACCTCTAATAAATACAACTTCTGTTGGTGATGGTAAATAATCAATAACTGCATCAATCATAAATTTAACACCTTTGTTTTTAAAAGCAGATCCACATAAAACTGGGAAAAACTTAACAGAAAGTGTTGCTTTTCTTAAAACTTCTTTAATCTTTTCAACTGTAATTTCTTCACCTTCTAAGAAACTCATCATTAATTCTTCATCGAAATCTGATAAGGCTTCTAAAAGACTACTTCTTCTTGCTTCAGCTTCATCTGTAAGATGATCAGGAATATCGATTTCAACATAATCTTCATCAATTCCACCATCAAACTTATAAGCTTTCATTGTCACTAAATCAATAATACCCACAAATGAATCTTCTGCGCCTATTGGCCATTGTATCGCTTCAGCATTTTCGCCTAATCTTGTTTGTATAGACTTAACTGAACTCGCAAAATCTGCGCCAACTTTATCCATCTTGTTTGCAAAAACAATTCTGGGCACTTTATATTCATTCGCTTGTCGCCAAACTGTTTCAGTTTGGGGTTCAACGCCTGCTTGAGCATCTAATACCGTTACAGCACCATCTAACACACGCAAAGACCTAGACACTTCTACTGTGAAGTCTACATGCCCTGGGGTATCGATTATATTGATTCTATGATTTTTCCAGAAAGCGGTTGTTGCTGCAGCAGTAATAGTAATTCCACGTTCTTGCTCTTGTTCCATCCAATCCATTTGTGAAGCGCCATCATGCGTTTCACCCATTTTATGGATTTTACCTGTGTGATATAAAACGCGTTCTGTTGTTGTGGTTTTACCAGCATCAATATGTGCCATAATCCCAATATTACGTGTTTTATCTAAACTATATTCACGTGCCATAACTCTGTTTCCTTCCTAATAATTAAAATCTGTAATGAGCGAAAGCTTTATTTGCTTCAGCCATTCTATGCATATCTTCTCTTTTCTTAACTGATGCGCCAGTATTATTAGCTGCATCCAAGATTTCTTTTGCTAATCTTTCTTCCATTGTTCTCTCATTTCTTGAACGAGAGTATTGTACTAACCATCTAAGGCCTAGAGTAGTTCTTCTATCCGCTCTAACTTCACTTGGTACCTGATAGTTTTGTCCACCAATTCTACGGCTCCTAACCTCTAGAACAGGCATAATATTATTCAAAGCTTCGTTAAAAACTTCCATAGGTTCTTTTCCTGTAACTTCTTTTACACGATTAAATGCGTTATAAAGTATTGTTTGAGCAATGTTTTTCTTTCCGTCCAACATTATATTGTTAATTAGTTTTGTAACTAATTTCGAATTATATATTGGATCGGCCAAGACATCTCTCTTTGAAATTTTTCCTTTACGAGGCATAAGTAAATTCCTCCTTTCGAATTCTTATAAAATTTAATTTATTTTGGTCTTTTAGTTCCATATTTAGAACGTCCTTGTTTTCTTCCATCTACTGGGGTTGTATCTAATGTTCCGCGTATAACATGGTATCTTACACCAGGTAAATCTTTAACACGTCCACCTCTAATTAATACAACACTATGTTCTTGTAAAGAGTGTCCAATACCAGGAATATAAGCATTAACCTCTCCACCGTTTGATAAACGTACACGAGCATATTTCCTTAAAGCTGAGTTCGGTTTTTTAGGTGTCATAGTAGCAACCCTAACACAAACTCCACGTTTTTGAGGACTATTAACTTCTGTGTAAGTTTTCTTTAAACTATTAAATCCAATGTTTAACTGTGGAGATTTAGATTTCTTAGTTTTATTCTTTCTTCCTTTTTTAATCAACTGATTTATAGTAGGCATTAATTCTCCTCCTTCCTACCCACACACCCGGGAGGTGCGCTTGACTCATTTTAATAAGGTTGCTAGGCAACCTAAGATTAATTTATTTTATAAAGCATTAACATTATACATCACCTATCTAGGCGTGTCAAGTTATTATTATTGCATTTTCACATGCATTTTCACAACCTTAATTATTATACATGATAAAAAGAAAAAATCAAGGAAAAAATCCTTGAAAAAATCCTTGATTTTAAAATATTTATTAGTCGACGGTAATATATTTATAAATATCTTTTTTTACAGGATCTTTTAGACTAAAAATAATTTTTACAATTGGCAATTTTTTGTTTTTATCGTTTATTATATAAGTCTCTTCCATAACATTTTTGTTATCATCGAAGTAAAGATTTCCCATATAATAAAATTCAGTACCTTCATCATCGCTTTTTTTTACAAAAAGAGGGATATTTAAGTTAGTATTTTTTTGATTTTTTATAGCAACAATTTCTTTTGACTTAAAATTCCTGTTATTTTTTGACATCCAATTAAACTTATTTCTAGATATAAAATAATCTTCATATTTGGTACTAGCAGAAATTTCTTCATCTTTATGATATGTAACAAAGATTGGCAAATCATTATTTTGATAAAAATATCCAAACATGGTAGCTGAAAAATCTTTATTCCATTTCAAAATCCTAGCAACATCTTTTCTACTATATTTTTTATATAAATAAAAACCATTACGCTCTTGTTCAAGAGAGTAAAATTCATCTATAAAATAACTGAATCCAAAAGCAACAGCATCTTGAACAAAATTAAATAACATGTAACTATTTAATTTATCATTAAAAAAATCTGTTCGTTGTATTATATTATTTTTTCTAGATATTAGTTTTTGATTTATATTGTACTTTCTATAAGTTTTTTCTTGAAGAAATTCACCATTCAAAGTTATAATAGCTGAGCTTATATCACTTTCATAAATATTAGTTTGATATTTACTTAATATTTCTTTCTTAAATTTATCTAAGTTAATCAGTGGTTTTTCAATAATTTCTTTTAAAAGCAGAATATCAAACAATCTTTTAGTATATATTAATTCTTTCGAGATGTATCTTAATACATTCAAATCTTCTTCATTAATAGATAGTTCAAAATTGTCATACTTTGTAATAAAATCATAGTAAGATGTGCTATAGTCAATATATCTCAACGGCAAAATGTATCCATACCTGTAAAAATCCATCATCATTGGTATTTTGTTTAACTTATTTTTAAGCTTTTTATATTCGCTTTTTAATAACACGAGTCTTCTAAATGAAGTTTGATCAATTGCTTTATATATTTTTTCTTTAGATATTTCATCAAAATGTATTGTCGTGCATCCAGGAATAGATGCATTTCCCTCTTGAATAAACTTTCTTAAATTATCTTTATTATAAGATCTATCTCCGTAAAGCGCAATTGGAATCATGTAATTATTATCATAATTCCCTATAAAATCTAAAACAACCAAATAATCTTTATTTGGATACCTCCTTAAACCTCTCCCCAATTGTTGTACAAAAATAATTGCTGATTGTGTTGGCCTTAGCATAATAATCATATTTATACTTTGAATATCTATACCTTCATTAAAAACATCCACAGAAAAAATAAAATCTAGATATTCATCATCAGAATTAGACTCTAATAAATCCATATACTTTTCCCTATTTATTTCCGATGTTGAAGCATCAATACTTATGGTTTTAAATCCTCTTTCATTAAATATATCAGATAATTTCTTTGATTCTTCTATACGACTACAAAAAATTAACCCTTTAGGTTTTTCTCCCGAATAGCCGTACAAATTTAATGTCTCAATTATTTTGTTAACTCTTTCACGAGAGGTCAGCCTGTTAAAATCAGCATCTTCATTAATCATGTAATTATCAGAAAGGATATCTGCTATACCAAAATAATGAAATGGAGCTAATAGTTCTTCTTTTAAAGCATCATGCAATCTTATTTCAAAAGCAATATTATTATCAAACAAAGAAAAAATATCATAACCATCTGTTCTTTCAGGAGTAGCTGTCATTCCAAGTAAAAATTTAGGCTTAAAATAATTTAAAATCTTAATATATGAATTTGCCCCAGATCTATGAACTTCATCAATAATAATATAATCAAAATCATTTGGATTATAATATGTATATATTTCTTTTTTGCTAATAGTTTGAATTGTACTAAAGATTATTTCTTTATCTAAGTCTTTTTCTTTTCCATAAAGCATTCCCATGGATTTATCTTTAAGGACATTCTTAAAAGAATCCTTTGCCTGCTTAGCAATGTTTGCTCTATGAACAACAAACAAGACCCTCTTTGGTTTAAACTGTTGTACATCAAAAGCACTTAAATATGTTTTTCCAGTACCAGTCGCGGAAACAATTAACCCTTTTTTCTCCCCGGCTATTCTTAAGTTACGCAAGTTTTCTAAAGCTTGATTTTGCATTTTTGTGGGTTTTATTTCACCATACATATCATTATTCATCTTTATACTGTAATGTTTAACGCGATGATAATTTCGTTCATATTCATCAATGAAATGCATAGATAAATTCTGAGCAGCGTTCCAATCTTTATTGAAATCAATGTATAAATCACTAAATAATTCTCCATTATCTAATGATGAAATCATCATGTTCCATTCTTTATTCTTTAACAAAGCTTCCTGTGTAATGTTTGAAGAACCAATTATCATTGTTGAATAACCAGTTTTATTAAAAATATAGCCTTTAATATGAAAAGCGTCTTTAGTATATATTCTTGCCTCTATATTTTTAAATTTAAGCAATCCACGAAGAGCATCTGGTTCATTGAATAATAAATAATCGGTTGTAAGAATTTTACCTTTTATACCTTTTTTTTCCAATTCTAATAATGCGTTTTTTAACACCAGTAATCCAGATTTAGTGATAAAAGCAACAGAAAAAATAAAAGAATCGCATTCTTTTAAGTTATCGATAATATTATTTAATAATTTGACGCTATTTTGGTAATCATTAATTAATAACTGTGGTCTTAAATCTTTATCAGAATAAATATCCTTATTAATCAAACCTGTTTCAACGCTTTGAATTAACTCTTTCTTTAATTCCATACTCACCTCATATTAATTTTTAATAACTTATTAGCGATCGGAATATCTGCCTCTGCCCAATCTAAAGTGTCTAAATCATAAATTGATAACCATTTATAATTATTATGTTCTTTTAAAGTGATTTTCTCTTCTTTCATTTCACATAAATATGCATGCATAATTAAATTGAAATTCGGATATGTATGTTTTATGGTAATAAATAAATCATTCACATCTATGTCTAATTTTAATTCTTCTTGTATTTCTCTTTTTAAAGCTTGTTGATGAGTTTCCCCTTTTTCAATTTTACCACCAGGAAATTCCCATTTCAAAGATAAAAATCTGCCATCATCAGCTCTTTGAGTACATAGTATTTTATTGTCTTTCTTAATAATTGCGGCGACAACTTCTATAGTTTTCATAAATCCCCCAGATAAATATGTATATGTATGAATATATTAACATATTTTTTCAAATAAAAAACAACACCCCTGATTTTGAGTGTTATTTTTTTACCATAGGTACGAATCTAACTGCATCTAATTTATGTTTTAAAGTCTGATTTTTCTTCTTTTCAATAAGATATAAATATTGAAGGAAATGTCCTCCGATTGGCACAATCATTTTTCCATCAATAGCTAATTGATTAACAAGTTCTTCAGGAACTTCTTTTGGAGCTGCTGAAATAATAATTTTATCATAGGGCGCAAACTCTTCCCAACCTTCATAACCATCTCTGATCGAAAAATGTATATTTGAATAGTTAAGAGATTCTAATACATTTATTGCGTTTTCTTGAAGATGTTTTATTACTTCTATAGTATAAACTTCTTTTGCTAGTTCCGCTAAAATAGCTGTTTGATAACCTGATCCAGTACCAATTTCTAATATTTTATCTTCAGGTTTAACAGCTAATTTATCAATCATATATGCAACTATATAAGGTTGAGAAATTGTCTGATTATGGCCAATTCCTAATGGATGGTCGCTATATGCAAATCCTATATAATTATCTTCAACAAACTCATGTCTCGGGACCTTTAAAAAGGCATCTAAAAGTTTAGGGTTTCTAATCCCTCTATTTTCAATTTGATATTTAACCATTTGTTTTCTTTCATCTAAATAATTATTATTCATATAATCCCTTCTTTATTTTATTATATCATTTGTTTGCTTTATGTAAAACTTTAAATGATCTCTCAATAAATTTTTCTTTTCTCGTTTCTATGGTATAATGAAGAATCTCAAATAAGGATGGTGTTCGCAATGTATAAATATGATTCCGATGAATTCATGAAAAACTTGTATGAAGGTGTCTACATAGTTGATAAAAATCGTAAAATAATTTTTTGGAACTCTGGGAGCGAAAGTATCACTGGCTATAAATCTAGTGAAGTTTTTAATTCACATTGCTATCAAAACATTCTTAAACATGTTGATAAAACAGGAAAAAAACTTTGCTTTGAAGGTTGCCCTTTACAAAACACAATCGAAACTGGCAACATTAACGAAAACGATGTTTTCTTAGAACATAAAAACGGTCATAGAGTACCTGTAGCTGTAAAGACTTTTCCTTTATATGATGATGATGGAAAAATTGTCGCAGCTGTTGAAGTATTTACTGATAGTCGTTTTAAAGAAATTCAGTATTACGAAAATCAAAGATTAAAAAAAATTATTCAAATAGACCCCCTCACAACACTTTTTAATCGAAGATATTTGGAAATCCAACTTAAAAATATCAGAGTTGAAGCTAATGAATTTGCATCTACATTTGGTATATTATTTTTTGATATAGATCATTTCAAAAATGTTAATGACCAATATGGGCATAATGTTGGAGATGGAGTATTAAAAGTTATCTCTAAAACCTTAAAAACTAATCTTAGACCAGAAGATATTGTTGGTAGATGGGGTGGAGAAGAATTTATTGCTATTGTTAAAACTTCGGATGTATCTATTTTAGAAGAAGTTGCTGATCGGATTAGAAAATTATGTGAAAATTCATCATACAAAAGTAAGAATAAAGTTATTCAAGTTACAATTTCTGTTGGCGGAACCTTATATAAGCCAAAAGAAACAATTAAAAGTGTTATTTCTAGAGCTGATGAAGCAATGTATGAATCAAAAGAAACGGGAAGAAACAAAGTCACTATAAAATAGAAAAAGCCACTGATTATTAATCAGTGGTTTTTATTTTGTTAAATTTTAACATAAAATTACTAAAAATATAAAAAATCCCTGATAAAAAATCAGGGATTTGTCTGCTTAAAAAGAAAGATAGCCTGGCAACGACCTAGTCTTGCACAAAAGCACTACATTCGGCGCAGAAACGCTTAACTACTGTGTTCGGGATGGAAAACAGGTGTGTCCGTTTCGCTATAGCCACCAGACCTTCTTTCAAAAC
>JAIPGD010000083.1 GCA_021736305.1 Candidatus Izemoplasma sp. | reverse complement strand
AGTGATTCATTATTAGTTTATAATGAGCGTTATCTTTATAGATGGTTCCAAGAGGCTCAGAGATTTGCTGAAGAAAATAATCTCGGGATTCACGAATGAGAGTCTTTGGTAGGTTTTTATACGCAATGTTTGCTGTTGGTGTATTCTTATTAGCGTGGACTTATTCGATTGATTTAATGCGCCAAAATTATTATCAAGATGTATTTGGGGCGTCTTTGGTTGATGAAAATTCGGCTTTACCAGATTATTACTATTTTTATTCATCAATGCCTGATTATCATAAAGATGACCCCGTAATTAATGTTGATCAAAATGGTTATCAGGTGAGAGGTTATGAAATTGCTAGAACTATTTTTGATGAAGACGATAATTTAGAAATAAACGAATTTTTATTCATTTTAGTTTATAGTGATAGTCAAAATTTATCTAATTTAGATTATTTAGTATTATCTGAAAATACAGGTGATGATGAGTTAAAAATTAAATTGATTCGGTATTATGGTTTAGAGATTAGAGTAAGTATAGATGACAATATGTCATATTATCTTATACCTAAAGAGTTGTTTTTAGAGGCTGATTTTGATAAACTAGAAGTACTAGATTCAAGCGAAAATGCATTAGTAAGTGTAAGCGCTTTTAGTATAGCTGAAACTGATTTTACAATAAAAGATAATATCGAAGATTATTATTTAGCTAATGGCGAGTTACCAACTAGTGAAGATATGGACGAATTAGCTGCGGATAACATCTATCCTAGGGATTCATCCGTAGCAAGTAATGATTACTTAATTAAAGAATATATTCACATATTTTGGATAGCAATGGGTATTTATTTTACGGTATTAATATTTGCGACGTATTTCATTTTCTTTAGAAAACAAAGAGGTAGAGGAAAACATAGTTTAAAAGATAGAGATGCGAAAGAAATTTAATTAGTATAGAGGATCGTCTCTAAGATCCAAACAAATTTGAAAAAACGAAACTATATTATTTAGGGGGACATATTTTATGGAATTAAGATTAGAGAATTTAACAAAGATTTTCACAAATAAGACAGGAACTGATACAACAGCGGTTGATAAACTAGATATAACAATCGAATCAGGAACACTTGTTGGATTATTAGGACCTTCTGGTTGTGGGAAATCAACAACACTTTTTATGATAGCTGGTTTAATTAAACCAACTTCAGGAAAAATATTTTTTGGCGATGATAATGTTACAAGATTAGCTGCTGAAAAAAGAGGAATTGGTTTAGTGTTTCAAAATTATGCGCTTTATCCGCATATGACAGTTTATAAGAATATTCTATTTCCGTTAGAAAATATGGATGTTGCAAGAGATGAAGCGATACAAAGAGTTAAAGATATGGCTAATCTAGTTGGGATTGGCGAGTTACTTGATCGTAAACCTGCACAGTTATCTGGTGGGCAACAACAACGTGTTGCGATTGCTAGAGCATTAGTTAAAAGACCAAGAGTATTATTGTTAGATGAGCCACTATCAAATTTAGATGCTCGTTTAAGATTACAAATGCGTGAAGAAATTAAGAGAATTCAAAGAGAAACTGGAATTACAACAATTTTCGTTACTCATGACCAAGAAGAAGCAATGAGTATTTCTGATAAAATGGTTGTTTTAGATTTTGGTGTCCAACAACAATATGCTGGACCACAAGAAATGTATAATAACCCAGGAAACTTATTTGTTGCTAAATTCTTAGGGAATCCTCCTATTAATACACTCGAATCAAAAATTAAAAATAAATATCTTATGATTAATGATCAAAAATTTATGAAAGTTGATTTACCAGACGGAACATACGATATTGGTATGAGACCAGAAAATTTTAGAGCAGCGAGTGAAGATTCAGAAATGAAAATTGAGGTTGATATCAAAGAAATTTTCCATATCGGTAGAGATACAATGATTCATTTCGATTTTAATGATCAGAATATGAGAGCGTTAGTTGATTCTGATGCTGTTACTGCCGATTCTAAAAAAATAACTTTAACGATAAAAAAAGAACGCGTATATATCTTTGATAAAAAAACCGGAAAGGTAATAGATCATGCGTAACTTTTTTAAAAAAATTAAAAAGTCGATAAAAGACTTTTTATGGGATGTTAGAAAGAAAATAAAAATAAGACAAAGAAAAATCGGCGCATATTTAGATGAAAGAAACTTAAACATAGCGACGAAGTTTCCTGGTTGGGCAAAAGCATTACTTTATTTATCACCTGCATTGATTGTATTAGCGATCTTTACTTTCTGGCCGATATTTAATGCGTTTAGATTAGTGCTTTATGAAGGATATAATATGACCGATAATACTATTACCGGTTATACAATCTTTGGTAACTTTATTAAAGTTATTAATGATGAGTCGTTTATCTTTCCTGCACAACATACACAAGGCACTGCAATAGTAAATACTTTGTTAATTGTATTTATTAGTGTGCCTATCTCAATATTTTTAGCTTTATTTATTTCAGTTGCTTTAAATTCAATTAAACCATTAAAAGGTTTTTTCCAAACAATATATTTCTTACCTTATGTAACCAATACTATTGCGATTGGTTTGGTAATTGCTTATATGTTTAAATCTGATGGTGGATTGATAAATCAAATATTTGGTTTGGGTGAATTTTCTTGGATTGAGCGTGGATCTGAACATTGGTCAGCAATGTTCGTGTTGATTTTCTATAGTATTTGGGGTTCATTAGCCTTTAAAATTATGGTGTTTTTAACAAGTATCCAAGGTATTGATAAGCAATATTATCAAGCAGCTTCAATTGATGCTACTCCAAGAAGAAGAATTTTTTCAAGAATTACTGTACCACTTATATCACCGATGATATTTTATATTTTAGTAACATCAGTGATTGGTGCATTTAAAATTTATAATCATATCGTTGCGTTGTTTGGAGTTACAGGAAAACCAGAAGGTGTTAATTTCACAATGCAATCAATTGTAATGTATATCTATAAATATATTGATGGTGGCGGAAATAATTTGTCTATTGCAGCTGCCGGCTCTTTGATATTGTTTTCAATTATACTTATACTTACACTGGTACAAATGCAAGCCAGTAAAAAACGCGTGCACTACTAAGGGGGGGCTATAAGATGAATAGACAATTATTTGAAAAATCTAATAAAATAGAAAAATATACATTTATTTCTGATATTGCAGCCATTATAGCTTATATTACACTCTTTATTATTTTCTTTAATATGTTGCAATACCCTGTAGATGCTGAAGGCGAAATTGTTTTAGAACAATTAGAGTTTTTCTACCCTGTATATAGCTTCTTAGGAAATAACATTAGTTTTGCACAAATGAATTTAATTATTTCTATTATTGTAATCTTTATGTTAGTTAGTATTCCGATGTGGATTATTAATTATAAAAAATTACGAAGTAGAACAATTTATGAAATTGATTCATATGTTGCTGGATCAAAATTTACTCAAGCTATAATTAATTTATTATCCTTTAATATAGTTAGTTTTGTATTAAGAATATACAATACATTTGTTTTAATTGAATTTGTTAAAGGCTATAAACCTAAAGAATTCTTTAAAAGCATTATTCCAGCGATTAAAGCAAAGTACAAAAAAATAACTGCAAAAAAGGAAAAAGAAGATTATAGTGATTTAGATGAAGATACAATCACTTTAAGAAAAAATATTCGTAGACAAACTACAGCTAAAGTTTTAAGATTATTTTTAACTTATTTATTTTTAGTCTTTATGGCTTTAATTATTGTAGTTCCATTCTATTGGATGATTTTAACATCATTAAAAGACTTTAGAGGCGCAACTTCTACAAGCCCTGAGTTCTTTATCGGTTTATCGAGAATGAACTGGGTAAACTTTAAAGTAGTTCTAGAAGAAATGAATTTTGGATTGTATATTAAAAATACTGTTATAGTAGCTTTGTTTTCTACTTTAGGAACAATTGTTACAACGATTCTTTCTGCCTACGCATTTGCTAGAATTGAGTTTAAAGGTAGAGAATTATTATTTACTATTTTAATTATGACAATGATGATTCCTGGGGAATTATATATTATTACCAACTTTATTACTGTTAGTAAAAATGGTTTTGGATGGGTTGGAACTCAAAATAATAATTATTTCCTAGCAATGATTATTCCATTCGTTACCAATATATCTTTTATCTTCTTTTTAAGACAAAACTTCAAACAAATACCAGAAGCTTTATATAAAGCAGCGAGAGTTGATGGTTGTAGCGACTTTAAATATTTGACCAGAGTAATGGTTCCAATTGCAAGTCCAACAATTTTCACAATTACAATTTTAAATGTATTTAGTTCATGGAATGCTTATATTTGGCCGAGAATTATTACTGGTGTGGGTGGACAAGAAGGTAAAAACTTCTGGTTGATTTCTAACGCTTTGAGAGATACTGCGTTTGCTCAAGACAATGGACGAGTAATGTATAACTTACAGATTGCAGCCAGTACTTTAGTAACTGTACCATTATTAATTGTGTTCTTCTTGTTTAGAAAATACATTATGAATGGTATTGGTAGAAGCGGAACGAAAGGATAATTGGTGAACAATATGAAAAAAACCTTATTATTTTTCTCGTCATTAGTGTTGATTTTAGCAATGATGGGATGTCCTACAAAAGTTAATAGACCCCCTAAAATTATGCAATTAGAAGATGGGCAGTTAGTAGATGTTGAAGATGAAGATGGAGTTAGTAGAATAGTTTATTATCACGAACAAGGCTCTGATTTTCATCCTGAAGATATGTTAGATTATTTGATTAATAATCAAAATTTAATTGCAATTGATTATAAACAAGATGAAGTTATCGTTGGAGTTGATCGCGATTATGAAGATATATCTGATAGAATTGAAGTTACATCTTTTTATGCTGTTTGGCCAGATGGAAGTGACGCTGATGATGATGGCGACATAGATGAAGATGATGAAGAACTATGGGGTTCATTTAAAACTGATGAA
>JAIPGD010000010.1 GCA_021736305.1 Candidatus Izemoplasma sp. | reverse complement strand
GTGGTGCTTTAGAACAAACTCTTGTTTTTGATGGTACAGAACAGACTGTAGTGATTACTGCAGATAGTTTTGTTTCAGTAATGATGTTTGTTGAACCTGGTGAAGCTCCAGCAACTGGTTCTTTTGAAATAATTGAAGCGAAATTAACTTATGTTGAACCTGAGGCATTACCAATTGATCAAGAATATATTTTAGGCAATGAGTGGATTGATAACGACGGCGGCATTTATACTTTCACGGATACTGATGGAGTTATTACTGTTGATTGGAGTAAAGAAACAGGCGAAGAATGGGCATTTATTAAGTATGAAATCGATGAAAATTTAAGTAATCATGATACACTGACTATGATAGTTAATGGGCCTATCGGCGCACAATTAATTATTAAACCTAATGATAATAGCGCATTTGAACAAACAGTTACCTTCGATGGCACCGATCAAACGCTAGTCTTTAATTTAACTGAGACTTTAACTCATATATTAATGTTTGTAGATCCAACTAATGGTGCTTTAACAGGCTCATTTGATATTGTGAGCGCTGTTGTTACAGCTTCAGCATTTACTACTTACGATTTTACTAATGAATTTGTTGAAAACGATCCTGATACTTATGATTTTACTGTTCAAACAGACAGTAGTGTTTTAGTAGATTATACAAAAGCCGCTGGACAAGAATGGGTTGCATTTAAATCAATATTTGATCCGCTTGATGTGGACAGATTTAATACAATGACTTTAGTTGTAAGTGGAACATCGGGTGAATCAATTATGTTAAAACCTAATGATTTAGGTTCAATGGAACAAACACTTGTATTTGATGGTACAGAACAAACTGTAGTTATTAACGCAACATCATTCTCATCATTATATATTTTTGCAGAACCTGGTACAGCTCCAGCAACTGGTTCATTTACAATTCATCAGGCTACATTAACTTATGTAAAACCTGATGCCCTTCCAGCTTGGGAAGAAGTTGCGCTAGGAAATGAGTGGATTGACAATGATGGTGGTATTTATACTTTCACTGATACTGCAGGAGTTATAACTGTTGATTGGACAAGAACTTCTGAACAAGCATGGGCATATATTAAATATGATTTTGATCAAGATTTATCCAATCATGATATTTTTACAATTGTTGTTAATGGTACAGTTGGTGATCAATTGATTATTAAACCAAATGATAATAGCGCTCTTGAAGAAACAATAACTTTTGATGGAACTGATCAAACAGTTGTTATTGATATGACAGAACCGTTAGACTTTGTTATTGTTTTTGTAGATCCAATTAATGGAGCATTAACAGGCTCATTTGATATCGTTAGCGCAACAGTGACTTCAAGTATGGCAACATATGATTTTGCTGATGGTTTTGTTGAAAATGATCCAGGAACTTATGATTTTACTGTTCAAACTGATGGTAGTGTTATAGTAGATTATACAAAAGCTGTTGGTGAAGGTTGGGTATTTATGAAAGCTACTTTCGTAGCAGAAGAGGTATTAGGCTTAAATACTATGACCTTAGTAGTCCAAGGTACTAGTGGTGAGTCGATTCTTCTTAAACCTAATGATTCAGGAGCGTTGGAACAGACAGTTGTATTTGATGGAACTGAACAAACTATTACGATTACTGCTGAACAGTTTAGTTCAATGATAATTTTTGCACAACCAGCAACAGATGATGTTTCGGGAAGTTTCACAATTATTTCTGCTATACTTTCACATACAGAAGAATAAACAATATTAATAATTCAAAAAGAGGCTCTGAATTTTCAGAGCCTTTTTTAATATGAAAAGATTAGCTGTCATAAAAGTAGGTATAGTATTTTTATTAAGTCTTGCTTTATGTATTTTTTTAATAATGGTTTCAGGTATTGTAATAATACATTATAGAGTATTAAGATTGTAGTCTATAGTCGATTACTTAAAAGTTCAAGTAATTAGATTAAGAGTAGTCTATATAATATGATTCATAAATGGTATAATTTATAAAAACAGGTAAATATCATTTTATATTATAGGAGAGTTTGTATGAGACTAATATATGCCTTTAAACATTTAATTAGGAATTATAAATATATTATGCCGACTTATTTATTTTCCGTGCTCGTTTTATTGATTGTATCCCATTTAGCACCTGTTATTGGGACTATATTAGTATTACCAATAAGTATTGGTGTAGCTCGAGTTATGATTAATGCTGCAGAAGAAAAAAATAATATATTGAAACTACCAATATTTCTTGGATTTAAACCTAAATTTTATACAAGGAATTTGCTATTCTTGGGATTAAGAGAAGTGTTTATTTACCTTCCACTAGTAATAGGAACAGCCTTATCAGGATATCTTTTGGGTCTGTTTGATGAATTTACATTTGATGTTAGCGTGGTTGTTGCAAATTTAATTATCTTTGGATTGCCATCAGCTATTATATCTTTAATGCTAGCGATGGTGCCATATTTAATTGCTGATGAAAGGTTTAATCAGCGTAAGCATAATCCATTAAAAGTCAGCGCAAAGATTATGCATGGTAATTATTTAAAACTAATATTTATTAGACTACTTTTTGCTCCATGGATTGCTTTGCAGTCTTCAGGCCTTATTTATTTGTTGCTTACATATTATAACAAGTTGTTCGATGGGAACGCTCAATTAGGGTTTTTAAAACCGGCTTTCTTTATTACTCCTATAGTGATTTTGTTATTTATGCCATGGTATAAGATGATTCATGCTGAACTATATGCAAAATTAAGATATAAGGTTCGTAATTATCGCTAGTTATAATTGTTGGCACGGTTAAATTATATCTTTATTGTATATAAGAGTATTCAAAGATTTTTATAATAAAAGAAAATCAGGTGAGAAAATGAATTTTGAATTTAAACTTATGAACATAGAGTATTTGCGAGAAATTAAAGAATGGAGATATGATGGTTTCATAAAAGCGATATATACAAAACCTTACTTTGATAATTATGAAGAAGGAATGGCTATCATTAAGGGGCCGGACAATTGCGATGGTTATGCAGTATTTTATAATAATAATCTATTTGGTCTTTTTGAATACTATATTTTGGAAGAATATATTGAAATAGGTCTTGCTCTTAACCCAATATATGTAGGAAAAGGCTATAGCAAGGATTTTATAACATCAGGAATTATTTTTTTTATTAATCATTATGATTTTAACTATGAATATATAGTTCTCAATGTAGATAAAGAAAACATTTCAGCTTATAAAGCGTATCTTAATGCTGGTTTTAAAGAGATTAAAGAAAAAAATAATGAAGTTGAGATGAGATATTTCTTATAGTTTAACTTCGTAGTAAAATATTTGCTAGACTTAATGACTTCTTGTTATTATGAATTTTCTATTATATAATATTCATTGGCTATTTTAAAACAATTTAATTTAAACAAACTTTGCTCAGTTTTTATTATAGACATAAATGTAAGTTTGTTAATAATATTTAGGTTATGATTTTTTCTATTATATTGTTTAGATTTTTTTAAATTAAATAAAAATTCTTAGGTGGTGAATCCATGAAAAAAATTAATATAATGATTATTTTTTTATTGATAGTATTTTTGGTTTTAATATTTCAAAGCAGTTTTGAAAAAATATTACGCATACAAGGATATGTTAATGTCTCTTTGGTCGCCACTTCTCTATGGCTTTTAGTTATATTAGTTGGAATCAAACTTATATATTCTGATGTTGGTTTCATAAAAATCGGGGCAATTTTAGGCTTATGTTTAGCAATATATATGTTTATTTTTTTATTTTCATACAAACCATACACATACGATTTAGTGTCTTCTGATCAGCATGAAGTTGTTATTGAGATAGATGATTCTAAGGCATATAGAGTAATACATATATATTCAAGAGAAAATATACTTTTTAGTGAGAAAATTTTTGAAATTCCAACTCAAGATAATTATGATCTTGAATATGAAATCATAGATGATAACTTGATTTTCAAACGATGTACTTCGATATCTTGCATTGAAACCATTATTCCTTTACAATAGTTAAAAGTTTTTTGCTATTTATTTTATTATTAACAACAAAGTATTCTTTTTTCTCTTTATTGGGAAATCATTTAAATCAAACTATAAAAAAGACCGCAAAGCCTTATAGGGCTAAGCGGTCTTTCTTTCTATATGTGTTTTTTAATTATTTTAGTAATTAGTTATCAAGATAAGCTGATGAGAAATCAATTCCACCAAGTACAGATCTTGACCAGCCTTTAACGTAAGATTTAACCAACATTGTATCATTATAATGATAAATTGGAATTACAGGCATATCGTCCATGAATATTTCATGTGCTTCATAAAGTGCACCGAAGTGACCTGCAGCAGTAGTTGCTGTTTGAGCTTCTTCAATTTTAGCTTCAAAAGCAGCGTTGTTATAATCTGGGTCATTGTATGCGTTACCTTGGACAAAGATACCAAGCATACCAGATGGATCCATAAAGTCTGTTAACCATCCACCACGAGCCATATCATAGTTACCATCAGTTCTTGTTGCTTGGAATAAAGCCCATTCTTCATTTCCTAATTGGATAGTGAAACCTAGGTTATCTTCCCACATACCTTGAACTAATTCAGCTACTTGTTTATGAGCTTCAGAAGTATTGTAACGATATTCTTTTGTTTCTAATTCTGCTCTTAATTCAGCCACTGGATCTGTAGCAGTTGGGTATAATTCATCTGCAGCTGTTTCAAAATAAGTAACAGCTAATGCATAAGCCCCGTCATCCACAACGATGTCTGAATCATTCTTAGAGTTTTCGTAGAAATCTTCATTATTGTGATCCTTGAATCCTGGAGATATAAATCCACCAGCAGGAACTTGACCAGCACCAAGTGCTTCGGTAATTGCTTCACGATCAATCGCTAATGCTAATGCTTTACGTAAATTAGCGTTAAAGAAAACTTCGTTATCGCGAGTTCCAATATCCCTTGTACCACCAATATCAGGATCTCCTGAAAGGTTAAAGTTAATATAATATGTACCTAGTAATGGGAATACATGGAATTCTTGAGATGCAATCATTAAACCAGGAATCATTGCTGTTGGAACAGATGGGATGAAATCTAATTCACCTGCTTCGTATCTTGCATAAGCAGTAGTTTCGATATCAATAAAATATCCATTGATTACGTCGATTCCTACATCTTCAACATTCCAATAATTTGGATTCTTTTCAAGTTTTAACTTGTCACCAACGGTATAATCAGTTAAAACAAAAGGGCCGTTTGAAATAGCTGTTGTTGGATTTTTAGCCCATTGTCCTTCACCTTCTGTGTCTGCTGTTTCAGGAACAGGCATAAAGTGATAGAATGACATTAGAGATACAAACCAGTTAGTAGGTGTAGTAAGTTCTACTACTAATTGAGCTCCATTATTTTCTGATGAAACACCAACAGCATCAGCTAAAGCATCAAGAACAGCGTCATCACTGCTTTCTGAATTCGCAAAATCTGCAGCACCTACAACGTTAGTGTATGACCAAAGCCATGAATACTCACTAGCGCTTCTTGGATCCATACCACGTAACCATGAGCGAACAAAGTCATCTGCAGTCAAAGCTGAACCATCAGACCATTTAGCATCGTCTCTAATGTTAAATGTAACTGTTAATCCATCAGCAGATACTTCCCATGTTTCAGCCATACCAGGTAATACTTCACCTTGTTTTTCACGAACAAGTCCTTCAAAAGTGTTATTGATAACGTCTCCACCATCACTCGCACCATTAAGGCCTGGGTCTAGCGTTCTTGGGTCTGCGCCTATGTTCCAGTTAAGAACAACTGGTTCATCTTGTGCTTCAGTAGTAGAAGCAGTAGTAGTTTCTCCATCACATGCTAATAATGCAAAAACACCTAAAAATGAGACAAATAAGAACATTAATTTCTTCATAATATTTAAATTCCTCCTTCATATATTTAATAAACGCAAATTAAATTACGGTTATTACAAATTATTGATTTCTTTCACAAAGTGACATGAAACAAATCGGTTTGGTAAAATTTCTTCTAATTCTGGATCAATAGTTCGACATTTATCTTTTGCATATTTACATCTGCCAGCGAATCTACAACCAGGTTTTAGATTAATTGGTGATGTCACTTCACCTTTAAGTTGAATTTTTTTCTTTTCTTTGTTTGCTTTAGGGTCTGGTAAAGGAATAGATGATAATAAACTTTGTGTATATGGATGTAATGGTTTATCATACAATTCATCAGAACCTGCAATTTCCATCATTTTACCTAGGTACATAACGCCGATACGATCAGATATATGTTTAACCATTGATAAATCATGGGCGATAAATAAGTATGTTAGACCAAATTCATCTTGTAAATCTTCTAACATATTTACAACTTGTGCTTGGATTGAAACATCTAAAGCACTAATTGGTTCATCACAGATGATTAATTTTGGATCTACTGCTAAAGATCTAGCAATACCAATTCTTTGTCTTTGTCCCCCACTAAATTCATGAGGATATCTTGATGCATGTTCTCTTTTTAATCCAACAGTTTCTAATAGATAATTTACTCTTTCTGTAATCTTATCACCCTCAAGTAGTTTATGAGTTTTTATCCCTTCAGAAATAATTTCTGAAACTGTCATTCTTGGATTTAAAGAAGTATAAGGATCTTGAAAAATCATCTGAATATCACGAGGGTTTCTTTTTGCTGCTTTATGTTTTTTTAACGCTTCACTGTATGAATTATTTTCGTTTTCAATTTTAAGGTTAAATTCAGTTCTAATTTCGTCAATTTTCTCAGTGTTATCTTTTGGAACTTCTTTTATAGCTTCTTTCATTCCGTCTTTAAGTAGTTGTTTGTTTAAAGCAAACTCTTCAATTCCTGAAGAAATCAGTTTTCCTTCAAAATAGATTTCTCCACCAGTATTTTGATATAAACCAATAATAGTTCTACCAGTAGTTGTTTTTCCACAACCACTTTCGCCTACTAAACCAAAAGTTTCACCTTTGTAGATATCAAAACTTACACCATCTACAGCGGTTAAAGTTTTTTCGATTTTTCCAAAGAAAGATTTTTTGACATAAAAATGCTTTTTAAGATTTCTAATACTAAGTAATGGTTTTTTATCACTCATTTTCAACACCTACACTTTTTTTAAATCCCTTTATTTCTGGTGAATCTTTATGTTGTAGCCAACAAGCAGAAGCTTGTGTATCAGAGACTTTAAATAGTGGAGCTGGTTTTTCTTGACAAATCTCCATTGCATATTCACAACGAGGATTAAATGGACAACCTTTAGGTGGCGCTAGGAGGTCTGGTGGAGAGCCTTTAATTGGAACAAGTCTTGATTTTTGTCCAACTAAATCCTTTGGTACTGATTGATGTAATCCTTTTGTATAAGGATGTTGAGGATTGTAAAAGATTTCATCAACAGTTCCTTTTTCCATAATCATTCCACCATACATAACGATAACATCCTGACATATCTCAGCAATAACGCCTAAGTCATGCGTGATAAAAATAACAGTTGTATCAAGTTCTTTTTTTATATCTTTTAATAAATCAAGAATTTGTGCTTGAATTGTAACGTCAAGAGCAGTAGTAGGTTCATCAGCAATAACGAGTTTTGGTTCGCAAGATAAAGCAATCGCAATTAAAGCTCTTTGCCTCATTCCCCCGGAAAATTGGTGAGGGTACTCTTTAATTCGAGTTTCAGGTTCAGGAATACCTACAAGTCTTAAAAATTCTATTGCTCGTTCTAAGGCTTCCTTTTTATTTATTTTACGAGTCCATCCCTTTTCTATTCTTTTAATACGTCTAGCTTTTGCGTCTTTGTTTTCTATTTGATTTGCTTCTTCTAAAGCTTTTTCCTTAGAAATTCTTACATGTCGTCTAATAACTTCAACCATTTGATTTTTGATTGTATAAACTGGATTAAGTGAAGTCATTGGATCTTGGAAAATCATTGAGATTTCACTTCCGCGATAATCAGACATTTTATCTTTTGATAGTTTGGTTAAATCTACACCATCAAAGATTATTTCTCCACCAATAATTTTACCTGGTGAATCAACTAAACGTAATAAGGATAGTGCTGAAACGCTTTTACCACTACCAGATTCGCCTACTATTCCTAATACTCCACCTCTTTTAAGATCATAAGAAATATCTCTAACTGCCTTTACTTCGCCTAAATGGGTGAAGAATGAGGTTTGAAGGTTTTTAACTTGTAATATATAATCATTCATAATTTTTACCTACCCTTTGCGAAGTCTTGGATCTAGTGCGTCTCTTAAACCATCAGCTAAGAAATTAAAGGCTAACATCATAAAAGCGATGGTAAGCGATGGTATTAATAGTTGATATGGATATGTTTGCATAAATTGTGCGCCATCAGAAGCTAATGACCCAAGTGAAGCTTTAGGGGCAGAAATACCTAAGCCAATAAAACTTAAAAATGCTTCAGTAAATACAGCTGTTGGAATCATCATTGCTAGAGTAACTATAATTGGACCAAGTGCATTTGGAATTAAATGCTTTTGGATTATTTTAAAGTTTTTAACACCCATGGTTTTTGCGGCAAGCACATATTCTTGTTCTTTAAGTCCTAATACTTGGCCACGAACAAGTCTTGCCATACCAACCCAGTAAACACTGACAAGCGTAACAATAATTGTTCCTAGACCACCTTCACCGAAGATTTTATTAAGAACATTTTCTTCGAACCAACTCTCTTTTAAAACAAACATCAGTAGAATAACATATAGTAATAATGGTATTGAGTTAATGATATCAACAATTCTCATCATTACTATGTCGGTTGTATTACCGGCAAAGCCAGAGATACTACCATATAATACACCAATAAAGAAATTAATTAAAGCTGCAGCAAACGCTATAATTAAACTTATACCTGTACCATACATAACTCTTGATAATAGGTCCCTTCCATTTAAATCGGTTCCAAACAAGAAAGTTCTGTTCCAAACTTTATCGGTGGAATGTTTTGTTTCTACTCCATTGTAAGTTAGACTAAAAAGAAGATCTTCATCAGCTTTATCGGGATCTGTCTGATATGAAAAATCTGCGGTTACAGCATATAGTTCATTTTCGTCTTCATCATAAAAACGATATGTATATTCTCTTGTAATAAGGTTTTTATCGGCATCATCTATTGAAAAACGTCCAATAAGTTCACCTTTTTCACTGACAAGTACTAAATGATACATACCTGACATAAAAACTCTTAAATCATCATCAAGCTCGTAAATTTCTAATCTAGGAGGTATGTTTTTATAATCAAGGTATTGCTTATTATATTCATATTTATTAAGGATTGGCCCGACAGTGGCGAATAATAAGATTATAACAACGCTAATCAAACCAAGGATTGCTAAATAATTTTTACGTAAACGACGCCAAACATCTTGCCAATAGGTTAAACTTTTACGAATCTGTTCTTTATCAAGTTTTTGTTCGCTTTTTAAGGGTTTAAATTTTTTCTTATCCATATCCATTACCTACTTTGAAAGCCTTATTCTTGGATCTATTAATGAATACGCTAAATCTACTAATAATACCATGAAAATATAAAATACAGCATAAAACAAAGTTACACCGATAACTAACGTATAATCACGAGAACCAATTGATTCTGTAAAAAACTTACCAATACCATTAATTACGAAAATCTTTTCAACAACGAAACTACCTGTCATTAAAGCCGCAACCATTGGTCCTATATAAGTAATTACAGGAATCAAACTGTTTTTTAATGCATGCTTGAAAATTACTTTAGATTCTGATAACCCATTTGCTCTTGCGGTTCTAATATAATCTTGTCTCAATACTTCAAGCATACTTGATCTTGTCAACCTTGAAACAAAGGCTAATGAATATCCGCCCAAGGCGATTACGGGGCCAACATATGAGACTGGTTTATCAAGGCCTCCTACCGGAATCCAATCGACATTCTGGGCTAGGAGAATAAATAAAGAACCAATAACAAAACTAGGTACAGTAATACCTATGGTAGCTAAAATCATAACGCCATAGTCTATGGAGGTATTCGATTTTAAAGCAGAGATTACCCCAAGAGGTATTCCGAGTATTACAATCAGTAATATCGCGAGCAAACCAACGCTTGCAGTTTTTGGGATTCCAGTACTTAGTAACTCATTAACAGAATAGCCAGGATTCCTAAAAGATGGACCTAAATCCCCTTTTAAAATATTGCCCATATAGATTATATACTGCATAAATACTGGCTCATCTAAGCCGTATGCCTCCTCGAGTCTTTCTCTAGTTGCTGCAGGTAAAGGTTTTTCCCTTGTAAAAGGCCCCCCTGGAATAGCGCGTAGCATGAAAAACACTAATGTTATTACAATGATTAGTGTTAAAATCGAGAAGAGAACTTTTTTAATGAAATACCTATTCATAATATAGTTGTCTCCCTTATTTGAAAGTTTATTAAATTTTAAAAAGACAGCGGAAATAGTTGTAATAAAAAAACAATTATTATTCTATCTTTATATGGTATTATTCCATAAAGTAGGCAATATGTCAATATAGATTTGCAAAAAAGCCCTTACATAAGACATGTTTTTATTTTAGTTTGAATAGTTTTGTACTTATGTTAAACTTATATTAGGAGAGTAAAAAAAACATGAAATTTAAATATCTTTTTTTTATACCATTATTGATGATTTTGATATCAATTGCAACTTCTATAATTGCATTTAAATATTCAAAAACACTAGAACAAGGTTATGTAAAAATTAATCAACAAGAAACAGAAGTTGTTTTTGATGGTGAATATTTTGTTGTTTTGGGAAATATAAGTGACTTAGAAAAATACATTGAAGTTGAATCGACGAATGATTTTATACAGATTACTACCTATGATGAAGAAAATAATATTGTAAAAGATTTTCATTTAACAATTAAAGAAAAGGATAAGCCTTATGATGCTTCAATTATTATAGAAACTTTATCCGATGATTTGATTTTAATTGATGAGATGGAAGATTATCTTTTTTATGTAGGGTTAGAAGAGAATAAAATCTATGAATTTTCAATGACTCAAACTGTATCTAATAATGATGATCAATACTTAGACTTGGTTTTAGTTAATTTACCTGAACACTTATATAATATGAAAAATTTAAATGAAGGCATTTCTTTTACTACACTCGTTTTTGCAGTAATATCAGGATTATCGTTATTGGGGATTGCTTATGTTAAAAAGGAAGATTAATAAAGGTTTTAGGTAATTTAGCAATATGGTCTACTTTTTAGAACTTTTTTTAAATTGTTAAGGGGTTTTATATGAAAATTAAACATATATAATATATACATGGTATAATTTAAGTATAAGGAGTATAAAATGTTAGAATCAATAAAAAAATATCCTATATTAGATATCATATTAGGAGCAATATTAATTATTTTAGGTATTCTTTTTGTTTTTATCCTACCAGATATTGGTGAAAGTATTAAAAATGTAGCCATTGGTCTAATGATTTTATTGACTGTTATTCTTTTGGTTTATCCAGGATTAAAAAAACGTAAGTCTCAATTGATAACAGGCTTACTAGTTCTTGAATTAATTATCGGTATTTTAGTTAGTGCCATGTTTATCTTTAATGACGGCGGGAATCCATCGTTATGGATTGGACTTGTTATTTATGTTCATGGTGTTGTTGGTTTAATTGGCGGCTACTTCAGTTCTAAGAAACAAAAGATGTGGGTTTTCTTCTTGTCTTTATTATTTGTAACAGTGGGAGTATACATCTTTGCCTCTGAAATGATTACAAATGATATGTTATTGACTATTTTGCTTATCTTATTTTTAGCACCAGGTTTATTCTTTCTTGTTATGGGTTTGTTTAATATTAAAAAAGCAAAAACAAAAACAAGTAAAGAAGAACAATAATTTTACTATTAAATTTATATTATAAATCACAACCACGAATGAGGAGTAAATATTCGTGGTTATTTTTTTCTTTCATAAATACACAATAGTTGACTTGCTATAGTACACAATGTATAATTCATTCATACTTTAAAAGATAGTTACTAAAAAACATAAATACAAAAAATGAGGCGATTAGATGCAACAATTATTAGAAATAATATTGATTATTACTGCTTTTTTATCAATAATACCGGTAATTAGAATAGCTAGAAATAAAAATGACAGTAAATATATATGTCTTAAAGTATTAATGTACACTATGTTTGCGTGGACTTTTCTAATTATCATAGAAAGAATTTCTACTAGTACATGGCTAATATATTATTCAGGTATATTGGGTTATCCGCTTAGACTTATGTTTTCAATATTGATGCTTTGTACGATTTATCAATATATTGATAAGAAAATTCCTAAAGGTATTACTGTTTTGTTAGCCTTTGTACTTGCTGTTGATTTTATATTGGCTATTACAAATTCACAGACACTATTGTTTTTAGAACTAAGTCGTTCTCAGTTAAATTCTTTTAACAATTTGTATATCGCAAGTAAAGGTCCTTTATTTATCTATCATTTAATGATTAGTTATGTAATTGCACTTTTTGCAGTGGTCTTACTTTTTGTTTATCTTACAAAGCAAGGCGCAATAAGGCAACATAAAGAAATTACAAGAATGATGGGTATTAGTGTTTTTGTAGTGCTGCTTTTTAATTCTGTTCAACTTTTTCTAATAGATACTAATGTAAATTTAACTTATATTTCATTAGTTATTGTTGCATATTTTTTATACGATATTATTTATCGGAAGGATATGATCTTTAATATTAGAGCAACTGGAAGAAGCGAAATATTAGCAAATATGCGAGAAATGTATATCTTAACTGACATGAATAAAAAAATTGTTGAAATAAGTGATTCTTTACTTGATAAATATCAACTCTCTTTTGATAAAGTTATTGGGCAACCATTTGATGAAGTCGCAGCTATGATTGAAGATAAAGTGACTTTTTATAGTGAATATAAGATTGATGAAGATATATATGTTAATAAAGATCATTATCATCTTCGAGAAAAACGATTTAACTTAAAGGGGATGAATGATTCGGGGTATATGATTTTGCTTTATGATGAAACAAAAGTTTATAAACTTTTAAGAGAATTAAATAGATTGAGTAATTTCGATTCGATGACAGGACTAAATAACCGTAATTATATTGAAAATATTTTAGATAAAACCATAGAAACTAAAAATGTTGGAGTTTTTTCATTAGATATTAACGGTTTAAAAATAAATAATGATTACTTAGGTCATGAAAGAGGAGATTTTCTTTTAAAAACATTGGCCAACAAATTGAAGAATGTTTTTAGAGATATACCTAATAAAGAAATCGCAAGAATAGGCGGGGACGAATTTTTAGTAATTATTTATGATGTTAACGAGAAAATTTTAGAACATAAGAAACAAGAATTATTAGCATCGTGTAATCACGCAGAAATTGATAAGCAAATAAGTGTATCTATTGGTGTAGCATATGATTCAAAGGGTGATATAGGCATTTATAATCTTGTTCAGCGAGCTGATCAAGAAATGTATGAGATGAAAGCGAAAATTTCTAAAGTTTATAAAAACAATATTTTAGACTATATTAAACGTCAAGATAAATTTATAAGATAGTAAATATAATATGTTAAAGAAGACAACTCATTTAGTGTTTTTGTTAGGTGCTCTTTCATTTTTAAAAGTGAAATAACCATTAATAATACAACAAAGTACATTTTACAGTGACAAGTAATTATTTAAATGATATAATTAGAAGACTAAAAATTGAATATAATTAGAATTTGCTAAATCAAGTTTTTGTATAGATGTAATAAAAAAAGGATGCCGTTTGCGACACCCTTTTCATATATAAAAAATAATAAAATTTGGAGGACAATATGGAATTGTATGAAATTTTTACCCATTTAATTTTAACTTTAGCGATGTTATTGGTTGTTGTTTTAATTGCTCGTAGTGTTGTTGCGGGATCAAAATACTCACCTATCTTGATCATTGTTGTGTTTGGATTAACCTTGGGAATGGTATTAGAAGTAAGCGGTCTCGCTGAACCTGGACTAATTGAGTTTCCGATTATTGGTTTAACAGGTGGAACAACTATAATTGCCTTGATTGCAACTTTCTTTACAGGAGGGCAAAAACTGCGGAATACTTTTTGGAAACCTAAAGTAGCAAAAGAAGATGATGTTATTCTTAATCAAGAGGAAGTTATTTTAGGTACTAAAGGAACTCAATTAGTATTCTTAACAAGAGCATTCTTTATTCTTGTTGGAGTAATATCAATATATCGAATTATTTTTCCGCCTGGTGGGAGTTTAGATGAATTTTATCCGATATTAGCGTTTTTTGGAATTGCTGGCTCAATTATATTAATTGATAGCAAAGCAAAGATTGATAACAAACGCCATTATTTGTTTCGGGGAATGGTCGAACTTATTGTTATTTTATTAGTACTTGTTGTAGGTAGATTGATTTCTGGTTGGATTGAACCTTTAATTGCTTTGCCACAAATTTTCTTTGCGATGTTATTAGCGAGTGGTGCTGGCATGTTTTTTAGCGACTGGAGACCAGGACCAACTATGCGCGCATTATTATTTGGAGGAATTCCAATTGTACTTGCTGGCGTATTTATTGTTGGAGGAACTAGATTATTAGAAGCATTCACTTTAGATGGTATGTTACAAGTGATGGCTTATGGGTTCTTTGGACAACTTTTTTGGATGTTCGTTGGAATTAGTTTGCTTGTATTTATTGGAAAGTCAAATAATGTAGATATTTTAGCTCCAGGAATGGCTGGAAGTTTATCTCATAGTGGACTAACCGGTGCGTGCACAGCTGGAGATATTGGTGAAGTTGCGAAGGAACGAGCACCAATTATGATTAATATTCCATTTTTTGGCCACTTGTTTGTGTTTACTATCTTAGCAATTAGTGTTACTAGAGGAAGTTTACTGCTTATACCTGGGCTATTAGTTGTTGCATTAGGAGCGGTATTTACTTACTTTGCTTTAACAACTTTACGTAAGGCAATGGGTAAAGAAAAGGAAGAAATAAAAGGTTTAATATTGTTTTCTATCGGTTGGCAGTTGGTAGCTGTGTTTGGTGGATTTACTTTACTTCATTTTACCGGTATGGATTTAGAAAACGCTGCGATGGCTAATAGTAGTGCTATATCACATTTTGGGTTATTTGCTGCAGTACAAGGTGGCATGTTTGATTCTGTTAACGCAAACATAAGTTCACCAGGATTAATTAACTTTATTTTTGCGATGCCTTTCTTGATTCATCCATTGGTATTTGGAATGTTTGGTAAAGCAATGTCTAATGACGGAAAAATGCCAACAAAAGCCTTAGCTATTTTAGCTATAGTTGGAGTGATTGGCGTTGCGTTTTCATTAATCTTTTTGTAAAAATATATTATTTACATCATAATATGACAATAAAATAAGAAATTATATATAATTTAAAAGGAATCTATAAAATAAACACAGTAAAAAAGACTATGTTAATTTATAGGTTCTTTTTGTATAATTAAAGTAAGGTTATTGAAATAAATAGAAATTATCTAATATCAATATAAATTTAACAAGGAATAAAAATACATATTTATTAATCATTAGGGAGGAAATGGATATGAAAGATGACTTTTATTATCAATTAAATCAAAGCCATAGAAATCTTGATAATAAAGCATATATAAAAACCACAACAAAAATAATGGATTCAGCTTTAAAAAAACAAGATAGCAAAAAAAATATCTTAGTAATTGGAGCAGGAAATCTCAGCGATTTTGATTTAAATTTTTTCTTAGAACATTTTAAAAAAATATATTTAAGCGATATTGATATTTTAAGTATAGAAAAAGCTTTAAAAGAAAAAATTAGCTATTCACAAATTAATATTAAACAAATTGATTATATTGGGATAAGAGAAACCAATTTCTTCACAGATTTCTTTAAGTTAAAAAAAGTTAAAGAATATAAAGATATAGAACATATTTTTCAAAATAAAATCAACCAACTTAAATCTTATTATTTTTCTAAGGAATTTATATGTAAGTTTGATACAATTTATATTTCACCAATATATACGCAATTACTTTATAGAGAAGCAGAAGCCAAACTTGAATTTTTATGTGCTGAAGGTTTCTCTGAAGAATATAAGAATAGAATTTTATTATTTATTTTACAATCAATGAGAGATATTATCGATTCTTTTAATATGGAAATCATTAATTTACTTGAAGAAAACGGAACCCTCTTCGTTAGCTCAGATATATTTTATTTAAGTGAAGATTCTTTTTCTGCAAATGTTAAAAAAGCAATCCCTAATCATGAACATATGGAAAAGATATATTTAAATTATCAAAACGAATACGGATATGGATTAGGCGATTTTGGGCTGTATTCTCTATCCGAAAAACTAAAAACAATACAAGAGAAGTGGCTTTTATGGGGAAAAAAGGCGAACAACTCCTATGCTGTAAAGTTTGTCGAAATGAAAAAATGATGTAAATTTTACTAAACAAATCAGATATAATGATTAAATTTAAAATTCCTCAGGTTAATTAAAAAAAATCTACCCTTTTCACAACTTAATCTTAGTGGTATAATGAAATTAATTTTATTAGTATGCGGAAAAAACATTATAAATTAATCCTTATTAAAGGAAGGAAAACTTACGAGATGACTCGAAGTTTCTTTTTGACAAATGGTATTTTTGCGTGACTCAAACAAAAGTAGTAGGGACTTACTACTTTTTTTATATCGAGTTTCGCTAAATAAAATAATTATATTAAATTAGGAGGACAAAAATGAAGTATTTAATTACTTTTCTAACTCTTTTAGTGGTGTATCTATTTTTAGCGGGTTTCACTGTTGAAGAGGTAATACTTGGTTCGCTTGTTAGTGTAGTATTGACAGTTTTACTTGCTAACAGGCTTAACTTCAAGGTAGACTGGAGGTTTCCGTTTAAGTTGCTGAAATTTCTCTTTGTTTACATTCCGGTTTTTATCTGGAAATTGATTCTTGCTAATATTGATGTTGCAAGAAGAGTTTTAAGTTTCAAGATTCCTTTAAATCCCGGGATTGTTAAGGTTAAAACCAATTTAAAGGGAGATCTTGGTAAGTTGACTTTAGCTAATTCAATTACATTAACTCCGGGAACTTTATCAATTGATGTTGAAGATGATTATATTTATGTTCATACAATTGATATATTAAAAAACTCAAAAGACAAAAACCAGGAAATTATTTCAGGACCTTTTGAAAAGATTTTAGGAGGTATATTTGAATGATAGATTGGTTAGATTTTGTAGTTTTATCATTACTTGCTTTAGGTGTTATATTTACAGTCATTCGCTTTGTTTTAGGTCCAAAATTAAGTGATAGAGTCGTGGCTTTAGATACTTTCAATATGATTATTATTGGATTGATTGTTTTCTTAGCTCTTGTTTTTGATAGTAAACTCTATTTGGACATTGCAATTGTTTATGCTGTTTTAGCATTTTTAGAAACAATTGTTTTCGCTAGATATTTGGAGGGGAAAAACAATGACAATTCTTAGTTATATCTTTTTAATTATTGGGGCTTTGTTTTTTCTTTTAGGAGGTTTAGGTGTTTTTAGGATGCCTGATACTTTCAATAGGATACAAGCTGGAACTAAAGCAACAACCTTAGGTGCTTTTTCGATTATTGTTGGGGTGCTTTTTGGTAGTGTTGAAAATCATTTAGATTGGATACCAAAATTGATAATCATTATTGTCTTTATTGTTATATCAAATCCAGTAGGTTCTTCGACGATAGCAAAAGCTACTTATCGTTCTAAGAATATACCTGATAATTTAATTCAAGATGATCTTAAAGAACGAGGTGAAAAACAATGACATTTTTCGACTTTCTATCTATAGTAGTTGGTGTATTATTATTAGTTATTGCTTTTCTCGCTATTAATTCAAAAAAGCTTATTAATTCTGTTCTATTCTTATCTGCTTTAAGTATGTTAGCTGTTGTTGCTTTTGTATTAATGAAAGCACCAGATGTTGCAATTACTGAAGCGGTTATTGGTAGTGGTTTAGTTACTTCTTTATTTGTGTTTACTTTACTTTCGGTTAGAGAGGAGAAACTAAAATGAGAAAATTATTTGGTCTTGCTATTACATTTGCTCTAGGGTTAGTTATTATTTTAGCTTTAAATAATACAGTTAATTTTCCTGCTTTTGGAGAAGTTAACTTAAGCGAAAGAATCTCTGGAGCTTATTTATCAGAAGATAATGTTGAAGAAGTTGGTTCTGCTAACTTGGTAACATCTATTGTGATAGGTTTTAGAACTTTTGATACTCTTGGTGAGGTAACGGTTCTTTTCATTAGTTCATTAGGGGTAGCATTTATTCTCGGAAGAAAAAAGCAAAAACGTATGAATTTAAATTTCAAACCAAATTTTATGTTGAGAGTTGGTTCAAATATTCTTTTAGCAATTATTTTGGTTACTAGTTTTTACATTATTTTACATGGTCATCTTAGTCCTGGAGGGGGTTTCCCTGGAGGTGCTATGATTGCTAGTTCAGTTCTGTTGCTATATTTAGCAGATGATCGTTTTAGAAGTAATATTAAAGGTTTCAAATTGCTAGAAGGCTTTGCTGGAAGTTTGTTTGTTATTATTGGTCTTTTAGGATTAGTATTTGCGACTGCATTTTTTGCTAATTATTTACCAACTGGAACTATCGGCAATTTCTTAAGTGCTGGTATTATTCCTATTATATATGTATTAATAGGTCTTAAAGTTGGTAGCGAAATCGCTGGCATCATAGACAATTTCTTAACAGAGGAGGAGAGAGCATGATTCAATACGCTTCGATCTTTTTGTTCGTTTTAGGACTTTATGGATTGTTTATTAATAAGAATGTAATTAAATTAATTGTTTCATTAAACGTAATGGAAATTGGTCTGTTTATTTTTATCATTAGTATAGGTTATGTTGGTGATAACGCAATAGCTCCAATTATTTCCAATACACAAGATTTAGGCTTAATTTATGTTGACCCACTTCCTCAAGCGTTAGTTTTAACAGCTATTGTAATTGGTGTTGGGACAACAGCTTTGGCTTTAGCCATTGCAAAAAGTATTTATAATACTTATCAAACTTTCGATTTAGATGAAATGGAGGAATCAGCATGAACGTCGTATTTTTAATCGCTATTCCTTTATTAGCGGCATTTATTTCTATCCTTATTAAGAAATATGCAAGTTATCTTTTAGTTGCGGTTGGATTATTTAATATCGCAGTATTAATATTTTCTAAAAATGGTATTGTTTTTATCGGTGGTTTTGATACTACTATATCAGCGAATCTATTGGGGATTACTTTATTACTAGATACTTATACACGAATTGCTTTATGGGTAGTTAACGTTTTAATCTTAGTTATTGCTGTTTTAAATATAAAGACTTATCGTGATTATGGTTCTATATTACTATTAGCAATGGCTGGTTTAAATGGTTTGTTATTAACAAATGATTTATTTAATCTATTTGTTTTTCTAGAAATATCTGGGATTGCGGCTTATTTATTGTCAACATCTAATAAAAAGCCAGTTAGCACCTTTCGTTATCTATTATATGGAGCGATTGGAAGTAGTTTATTTTTATTCGGAGTAGTTATTCTTTATTCAATGTATGGAACATTAAATATGGTAGTAATGATTAGAGAGATTTCTGCAAGTAATAATTACACTGAGGTTATACTTCCATTTATTTTAATGTTTATTGGGTTAGGTGTTGAAGCTAAGCTTTTACCATTTAACGCTTGGGTAAAAGGTGTATTAGGTAATTCAAATGTTTTGTCTGGTCCAATGATTGCTGGTGTTTATATGGCAGCAATGAGTTTTGTGTTAGGACGACTAGTAACTAATCTTTTTGTGTTCGAAGGCACTTTATTAACTGTTGTTACATTAATTTTAGTGTTAGGAATTGTTGTTGGCGATTTGATGGCTTTTAGTTCTTCAAAGGTCAGAGAGATATTGCTTTTTAGTTCAATTGCGCAAAGCTCAATTATTATTTTGCTGTTTGTAAATGGGTTGACTATTTGGGCGGTATATTTAATAGTAGCTAATGCATTGAGTAAAACTGTAATGTTTTTAGTTATTAACAAGGCGACAGCAGAGACTGAAAATGATGAGGTAGATTCTCTGAAAGGTCTTTTTGTTCACAATAATATAGTCGGTTTAACTTTTACATTAGCTGCATTAAGTGTAATGGGATTACCACTTTTAGTTGGATTTGTTATTAAATTAAATTATTTAACTGCTCTTGCAGGAGCGGGTCAAATTACCTTGATAGCGGTTATTTTATTAGCTTCGTTAATTGAGGGAATTTACTTAGTACGATTGCTTGTTAAGCTTTGGTATAAAGGTGAGAAAGATCTTAGAGTTGAGTATCATTTTTCATTTAAAATGGTGTTCATTGCCATTGCGTTATCTTTGCTAGTTTTTGGAAATTATTCTACACCACTCAATGAATTAGATAATAGTATTGATACAGTTTCGGAGGTGGTTAATAATGGCTAGTATAGAATTTTTGATTTTGTTTTTAGTCGGAGCGGGTATCATTGCTTATTTGTTGACTAAATTGAATACTATTGTTGGATCGATATTTACAATTTTTACTGTTATGTTTGTTTTTGTGTCTTTAGCTCAATATGGGTTTGGCATGGATATTATAACCACCGTAAAAATTTTGCCGGGAATTAGTTTTTCTCAGAGTTATTTAGGATTTTACTTTGCTATATTGATTGTTTTTATATATTTGATGGTTAGTTTTTTCCATCCATACTTTATAGATAAATACAAATATAAAGATTCTTATAATTTATTGTTTCTACTTAGTTTAGCTGGAATTTTAGGTGCTTTTTATACAAATAATTTTTTGAACTTATTTTTCTTTTTTGAAATAATTATTTGGACAACGATGTTTTTAATTCCCCAAGGAAAAAGTAAAGAAGCAGCAGTATCATATTTTGGCTTTAGTTTAGCTGGTAGCGTTTCATTATTGTTGGGAGTTTTTGTTATATTTAATTCGACTGGAACTTTTAATATAAATGATAGTTTAGCGCTTCTATCTGGTAATTCTGCAGTCTTAGTTTTTGCATTATTTTTAATTGCTGCTTTTGCCAAGCTTGGAGCATTTCCGCTTCATATTTGGCTTCCAATAACTCACGGGAACGCTCCAGATCCTTTTTCTCCAGTCTTATCTGGGGCATTAGTTAAATTAGGAGGATTTATTGCGGTTCTTGCGTTGATAAAAATAACTCCTGCAACAGTGATGTTTAGAGCGATGGATATTCCGATTGGACATTATTTAGTAGCCATTTTAGGAGGATTAACGATAGTCTTTGGAACATTAATGGCAATTAAAGAAGATGATGCTAAGAAGTTGTTGGCTTATTCATCTATGAGTCATGGTGGATATATATTAGTGGCGTTTTCTATTCTTAATAGTATGGCGTTTGCTGGTGGGTTTTATCATATTTTAGCTCATGCTTTGGCAAGTGCTGGAGCATTTATGGCAATTGCAGCGGTTTCTAGAGTTACAGGAACGACTAAGATTAAAGAGCTTGGTGGTATGATTCATAAAATGCCAATTACTTATTTAGCTTATTTGATTGCGATTATTTCTATGGCTGGTATTCCACCAATGGGTGGATTCATTTCAAAATGGCTAATTTTCCAAGCTGTTATTGACAAAGGCATGGTTTTTGTAGGTGTTGCTGTTTTCTTTGGTAGTGTTGGTTCATTCCTTTATGTTTTTAGACCTTTAGCTGCATTATTCTTAGGTCAAGAATTTACTGAATATAAACATGTTAAAGAAGCACCAATTTTAATGTTAATACCTACGTTTGTGCTTATGGGATTAAATATTTATACAGGTGTTTTTCCTGCAGCATTTTTGAAAGTAATTAATAACATTATTGTTGAACTAGGCTATACTGGTATAACCTATACTACTTATGTAATTAGTGGAAATAATGGAGTATTAAATCCTGCTTTAATTTCACTGGTGTTTGTTGTTGGTATATTAATTGCATTCATCATTTTCATTCTTTTGAAAAAATCAAGAAAAGTTGAATTGATGGATACTTATACAGCCGGTAATTTTATTCATGATGAACATTTATTTCATTATTCTACAGATTTTTATGCACCACTTGAAAGACTTTATGAAAAACAAAGTCATTGGATGACAACATTTTATCGAGCTTTAGCAGAAAAAGTAAAGGAGCTTGGTAAATTAGGCAAATATCTCTTTATGTCAAAATCACTTTCTGTGACTTTACTGTGGATTATTTCGATTATCATCTTCTTATTGTGGGGTGAAGTATTATGATTTTAAGTATATTTATTGGGATATCAATTGCATTGTTTGGATTTGTTTTACAAACTTCAATTGGTGGTATTAATCGAAAGATTATTGGACGTTTACAAAAACGTCATGGACCAAGATGGTACCAAGAATTTATTGATATTTTTAAGCTTTTAAGCAAAAGAAGTGTTAGCCATGGTTGGATTTTCGACTTTGGCGTGATTATGGCTTTAGGCGGAATTATTGCTACAGCAATGTTTATGCCTTTAACTTCAACTTTTCTTGCTTTTGAGAACTACGATAACTTTTTTATCTTTGTTTACCTTTTAGCAGTAGGAATGTTAGGAATGGCAATGAGTGCCAGTGGATCAGGAAATCCATGGGCTAGTATTGGTGTCATGAGAGCTTTAACAACAATGTTAGCGTATGAAGTTCCATTTTTGATTGTTGTTTTAACAATTGTAAATTTGTCAGGTAATAGTTCCTTAACTGAAATAATGTTGTATCAACAAGCTGCTGGTAATAACATCTTTTTAATCGCTTTACCACTTGGTGGTATTGTTGGGTTTATTGCTTTAATGGGGATGTTAGGAAAAAAACCGTTCGAAACTTATATTGCTCCTGCAGAAATTGCTTCAGGACCAATGGTAGAGTATGGTGGAAAGCAACTTGGAATGTTATTTATTTTACATGAAATTACGATTTTTATTGAAGTTAGTTTGTTCGTTCATCTTTTCTTAGGTGGTGCGACAAATATCTTTGAGTTTTTATTTAAATATTTTATTGTTTATACTGTAGCTAACTTAATTTCTAATGTTAATGGTCGTTTTAAAATAGATCAAGTAGTTAAGTTTTTCTATAAATGGCCACTATTAATGGCAGTTACACAAGCTATTATAGCAATCTATTTTGGATGGGTGATTTAAAATGATTAGTACAAAATATACAGAAAAAAAGAAATTTAATAAACAAGAAATAGACCGTAAATGGTGGGAAGTAGGAGACTATTTCCGTAGAAATTCTTTATGGTTATTGATGTATTGCACGGGTTGTTGTGCGATTGAATTACCACCATCTATGACTAGTGCTTATGATATGGAGCGTTTAGGAATGGGACCAATGGCAACTCCTAGACAAGCTGATATTTTGCTTGTATCTGGGTATTTATCATTAAAAACACTTAGACGATTAATCTATACATATGAACAAATGAGTGAACCAAGATATGTTGTAGCATTAGGTTCTTGTCCGATAAATGGTGGGATTTATCATGATTCTCATCCAGTTATCAATCAATTAGACCAATATATACCGGTTGACACTTATGTTGCTGGGTGTATGCCTAATCCTGAATCTGTACTAAATGGATTTGTAGATTTGATGGAAGGTATAAAAAATAAAACAGCTAATGGCTGGAAGAAATATCATAAAAATTATGACTGGTATAAAAAGAATCAATTTGATGTACTTGGAGAGGTGGTGATTGATGATGAATTCCATCAGTAATCTAGAAGCAGTTGATAATATAATAAATTCAACAGGAAAAGTCATCAAAAAAGAACCTATTAGTGATTTCCAAGTAGCTTATGAAGTTAATAAGTCTGATGTTCATCAGATTTTAACGAGCTTAAAATTAGAAGGGTGGAAACAACTTTCTTATTTAAGTGCAGTTGATTGGCCAGAAGAAAATAAGTTTGAGTTAGTATATATTCTTTTAAATTGGGATAAACCTGTATATATTCAAATCAGAGCTAAAATTGATAGAGAAAATCCGAGTATGAATTCAATTATCCCTATTTTCCCCGGAGCAAAATACTATGAAAGAGAAGCTCATGAGTTTTTCGGAATTGCTTTTCCGGGTAACCCTGATTATAAAAAACAATTAATTATGGAACAATGGGATGATATTCCTCCGCTTAGAAAGGATTTTGATCCTAGAGCTTATAGCGATAGGAAATATCCTTCAAGGGAATATCCTGATAACTTTAGTAAGAAAGATAAAGAAAATGAATCTTTAGAAAAACAAGCCAAAAGAAGAAAAAGAGCACGAAAATTAAGAACAGGAGGCGAAGAATAATGAAAGAAATGAAATTGTTTTTAGGGCCTCAACATCCTGGGATGCATGGTAATGCATCAGTACATTTATTTGTCGATGGTGATATTATTAAAAGATCATATTTATTGCCAGGGATGTTACACCGTGGCTTTGAGAAGCAAATGGAAAGGAAATTGTGGGTAAATAATATCGCACTTATTCCTCGAGTTTGTGTTCCAGAACCTGATATTAATGAAATGGCGTTTGCTTTAGCGACAGAAAAACTTTTAAAATTAGATGTACCAGAGCGAGCTCATTGGATTCGCATGATTATGTTAGAATTTGCAAGAATCTCTGCCCATTTAATGGCATATGGTGGTTTGGGCGGACCTACTGGTAACTATACTTTAATGTATCATGCTCATATTGATAGAAATTTAATTCTAGATATTTTTGAAAAAATTTCTGGAGCTAGAATCTATCATCAATATATAGTTATTGGTGGAGTTAGAAAAGATCTTCCAGAAGGAATAGATGAAGAGATAAATGCATACCTAAATGATTTAGAATCTAGACTGAATGAATATAGAGATCTTGGTATTGATAACCCTAGTGTTGTTAAGAGAATTAAGGATACTATTATGTTGCCAGAAGCAGTAGTTTGGGAACTTGGAGTAACTGGTATAGGAATGCGTTCAGCTACTAATAAACCATATGACATAAGAAAAGTAATGCCATATGCAAGATATAATCAAGTTGAATTTGAAGTACCCATTTCAGATTATAGTGATGCAAGATCAAGATTAGATATAAAGATTAAAGAAGTACAACAATCTATAAATATTATTAGACAATGTTTAGATAAAATGCCTGAAGGTGAAGTGAGAGTTAAACCTAGCAGAGGTCAATCAATGCGTTGGACGGTTCCAAAAGGATATGTTTATGCGCCAGTAGAATCATCTCGTGGTGAATTTGGCTATTATATGGTTTCAAATGGTGGAACTACTCCATGGCGAGTTGGTGTTCGTGGCGCTAGTTATCCACAAGGATTATTAGGAATAGAAAAATATCTGCCGGGAACAAGAATAGACGATGCTGCACTTTGGGTAGATACAATGGGGATTTGTTCCCCGGAAATAGATCGATAGGAGGCGCTTTTATGGATGACAATAAAAAATACCCTAAACCAAGCATTTTTAAACCATTAAGATTACTAAAATATCTATTCAAGAAACCAGTATCACATCCTATGAATACTATTTTTACAAAAAAGAATGCTGAGTTTTTAAATAAAAATAACCCGATATTAAAAAATAAAATAAAAGATTCTTCACCAAGGGTTGCTCCAGATAATCTTAGAGGATTTCATATTAACGACTGGGAGAAATGTATCGGTTGTGCTACCTGTGAAGATATATGCCCTACTGAAGCAATTGAAATGGTTCCTAGATATGATTTGCCACGTGAAGCTGGTAAGCTTCAACAACGTCCAGTTATTGATTATGGACGCTGTTGCTTCTGTGCTTTATGTGTTGATACATGTACTACAGGTTCTTTAAAAATGAGTAAAGAATATGTTTTCGGTGATTCTAATCCTGATTCTTTTAAATTAATGCCTACAGAAACTTGGCAAGATCAAAATGTTGAATGTGGTTATGAAAAAAATGAAGATACAGATTTATTAGATTTAGAACGAGTTGAAATGGAACATATTGAACCTGACAAAAGAATAGAATCGTATATTGAAGTTGTACGCGGTTATTCAAAAGAGTTTGCAAAACAAGAGGCCGCTAGATGTGTTGAATGTGGTGTTTGTACTGCTTCATGTCCTGTACAAATGCATATTCCTGATTACATTAAAGCGATATGGGAAGATGATATCGAGGGTGGATTAAAGATTATTTATGAAACAAATCCACTGCCTGGAGTTTGTGGAAGAGTTTGTACGCATAATTGTGAAACTGCTTGTTCGATTGCTGTGCGTGGTGAAGCTATAGCAATTCGTTGGTTGAAACGCTATATTATTGATAGCGCTCCTGATGAAATGTATGAAAAGATCTTTGCTGAACCAGTATCTGAAGTGATTGATGCAAAAGTAGCAATCGCTGGTTCTGGTCCTGCATCTTTAAGTACGGCATATTATTTGCGTGGGTTAGGTTATCATGTTGATGTTTTTGAAGAAAAATCAAGACCTGGTGGAGTTATGAGTTATGGAGCACCTGAATACCGCCTTCCTGATCATGCTGTTGAAAAAGATATTAATTTTATTAAAAAGATTGGTGTAAATATACATACAAATACAAGGGTTGGAAAAGATATTACATTTAAGGAATTAGAAAATAAATATGATGCGGTATTTTTAGGTACTGGATTCTTTAGCGCAAGAAAACTTAATATTCCTGGTTCAGATCACCAAGATGTTATGGGCGCAATGGATTTCTTGCCTATTACAAGAGAATATGCAAGAGGAAACATCAAGTTAGAAGATGTTAATGTTAAACCTTCAGTTATTGTTGTTGGTGGGGGAGATGTTGCTTTTGATGTAGCGAGAAATGCCACAAGAATTCAATTACAAAAATATGGGAAAGCTGATGTGAAACTTACTTCTTTAGAAACACTAGGTATTTTACCTGGAAGCGATGATGAATATTTAGAAGGAACCGAAGAAGGCATTAAATGTTTCTTAGGTAATGGCCCACAAGAAATCATTGTTGAAAACGGTAAAATTAAAGGTTTAATAGTTTTTAAATGTACAAGAGTTTTTGATGAAAACGGTAAATTTAGCCCTGAATTCGATAAGAATCAAGAGACTTTCCTTGAAGGAGAACAAGTATTCTTCTCGGTAGGACAAGCTCCAGATTATTCTTACCTTTCTGAAGATTTGAAAGACAAAGTTGAAATTGAACGCGGGAAAATAAAGGCATCAAAAGATGGACAAGTTGAAGGATTAGATTGGTTATTTGTTGGTGGAGATATTTTTAGGGGACCTGATATTATTACTGCTGTTTCTGACGGACATCGAGCTGCAGTTGCGATTGATGATTATCTATATCAAAATTCAAAGAAAAAAGAAAAGAGCGATTATAAAGAAAGTGTTCGTGAAGCAATCAAATTCAATAATCCAGATTTAGCTTTAGTACCAAAGAGAAAACGCACATTAAAATAATAAGTAATATAAATAAAAATTATATGCTTAAAAAGGGTTATCCAAGGTGATAACCCTTTATTATTATAGATTATTAAGTTAATACTAATCTATAGTTAAGCGAAAACAGAAATAGAAATATTTTAAAGATGTAAAGCGTTTACATAAAAAATTTTATTGTTATAAGATTATTAATAAGTTATAATAATTTTGAAAGTTAATAAACGTCATATAATTTCGATAATATGGATCGAGCGTTTCTACCTTGTCGCCGTAAACGACAAGACTATGGCTGTTATTTAAAAACTTAAAATTATTTGTAATTTTATTG
>JAIPGD010000082.1 GCA_021736305.1 Candidatus Izemoplasma sp. | reverse complement strand
TGAATTGCATACTACATAATTAATTCCTAGTTTATCATAATAATTTAACCATTTGCTTGTAATCGTTTTATCAGCTAAATCACTCTTATTCAAAACAACAATCTTCACTTTATTTTTAATAATTTCATCCATTGAGGGATTTCTTGAAGATTCCGGTACTCTCGCATCAACAATCTCAAAAACAACATCAATAATTTTTAGTTTTTCTTCAATTAGTCTTCTTGCCTTGGCCATATGGCCAGGGTACCATTGTATTTGTTTCATATATCACTCCATTAATCTATCTGACAATTTGAGTTAGATAGATTACCTTTAACTTCTCCAATAATTTCACTTATATCAACGAATCCTAAAATCCGTGAATCTGTTGAATTATCTCTATTATCACCTAGAACAAAATAATTACCTGAATCAATAATCCCATCATAAATATAATCGCCATTAATAGACTCAATTAACACACTGTTAATATATACAAAATCATTTGTGATTTCTAAATGGTCTCCAGGAATACCAACGATTCTTTTTATATATACTTTATCTTTTTCGAAAACTATAACATCTTCTCTTTCGAGCGAAGAGTTATAATTTATATAAACAATATCATTAGAACAAAAATTCGGCTCCATTGAACTTCCATCCACAACAGCAAGCGAAAAGAAAAATCCATTCAATATCATAATAATTAAAAAGAATACCGGAATAACCGTTAAAAAATCAAAAAAGTTATATGCTTTTGAAACCTTATCAAATTCAATTTCTTGTTTATTTTTTTTATAAGTTATAATTATTAATCTTATAAAACTAATGATAAACAATATTATTAAAATAACTAAAATATATGATACCAATTTGTATGTGCCATAATTATTAATGTTTTCAGGCTCGCGATTTAATTTAAAAATAAACAATTGATGGCTTTGTAAAATGAAAAACAAAACAACATCACCGATACTGATTATCAAAAAACTGATGATTAATATTTTAATCTTTTTCATCAGTTTTTTTTCTTCATTAACATTGTCATTTATAGGTAAATTATTCTCCACTAATCCAATCCTTCAAAAATATTACTTAAGTCTTCAAAATCAACTAAAACTTCTCTAGGTTTTGTGCCTACATTTTCTGACACTATGCCAAATTTTTCTAAACTATTAACTATGTTTGTTGCGCGATTGAACCCAATCGCAAATTCTTGAGTAATTTTATTTAAAGAACATTTCCCTTCTTCTACAACAAAATTAGCTACATCTTTAAACAATTCATCTATTTCTTCTGTATCGACATTCGTTTTTGCTTCTAAAGATAGTTTTTCATGAGTAAAGTAATATTCTGGTTCTTTTTGTTTCTTAATAAACTCAGTAATTTCTTCGATTTCTTCAGGAGATAAATAAGCTCCTTGAATTCTTCTTGTTAATCCATTTTCAGATAATAACATATCGCCTTTACCTAACAGTTTTTCAGCACCAGTTTTATCTAATACAACGCTTGAATCAGTAGATGAAGGTACTCTAAAGGCAAATCTAGTCGATATATTGGCTTTTATTGTTCCTTTTAATATATCCGCAGAAGGTCTTTGAGTTGCTAAAATAACATGAATTCCTACAGCTCGTGATTTTTGAGTTAGTTTTAGAATGCTATCTTCAACATCTGTTCCAGCACTTAATAATAAATCTGAAGCTTCTTCAACAATCACAACAATTCTTGGCATTTTTTCAAAATTAGGTGCTTTAGATCTTCTTGCATAATAATCAGTAACGTTAACAGCTCTGAATTTTTTCAAAACGTTATAGCGTCTTTCCATTTCTCTAATCATCCATTTTAGGGATTCTATAGCAACTTTAGTTTCATCAATTATCGGGGTAATTAAATGAGGCAGATCGCCAAATTGTTGTAAGTCGACTTTTTTCGGGTCAATCAACAATAGTTTTAACTCATCTGGTTTGTTCCTAGTAATTAAGGAAACTATCGTAGCTGCTATACAAACAGATTTACCTGATTGCGTTGAACCTGCTACTAAACCATGTGGCATCTTTTCAATTGAAGTATAAACAGGTAATGCATCAATATCTAAACCAACAGCTAATAATAACGGATCTTTTGACTCAATAAATTTTGGGTTATTGATAACATCACCAAAAAATACAGGTCGTCTTATTTTATTAGGAACTTCAATCCCTATAGTATTTTTACCAGGGATTGGCGCTTCAATTCTTATAGATACAGCTGATAAATTCATCTGTAAATTATCGGATATAGATGTTATTTTTTTAGTTGGTACACCTGAACCTAAGGATACTTCATACCTAGTAACGGTAGGCCCAATTGTATAGTTGGTTACCTTACCATCAATACCAAAAGAAAAAATCGTTTCATCAATAACTTCGGTATTATCTTTCACCCAATCTGGTTCAATCATTTCACTTTCTTTAGTTTTTTTGAATAATGAAAGTGGTGGTAATCGGTAGTTTTCTAAATCGTCTAAATTTGATTCTATCGCACTGTTTTCAATAATTTCTTCAGGATTATATTCTTCATAATCAATATCTTTAGAAAATTGGATATCTTCTGCTTCTGGTTTATCTTTTGTTTCTTTTTCAAATAAAACATCATCGATTGCTTCTTCTTCATCATTTTCAAAATCGATAGGATCTATATCATCATTATCATCATCTTTAGAGACTAAATCTTGTAATACTTCATCTTCCCTAACTTCCTCTTCATTTTCTGATTGATATTTATTTTCATTATCAAAGAATTCATCAACAGGAACAGAATTAACTTGTTTATGTTCATCGATAATTAATTCTGTATTAATTTTTTCCTCAGGTCTATTTTGTTGATGAAGATCATCATAAGATAATCCCTCTTTACTATAAGCTTTTGGAATAGTGTCTTTATTTATTGAAACAAACTCATAATAAGAATGTCCATAACGTTTTTTTGCTTCATCTTTAGTTAAACGTTTCTTTTGTCGAAAAACATCATACTTTTTATCGATATCTCCAGTGCCTTTTCGATCTGAAGTTACTGTCATAATGTTTTTTGTACTAACACCTGCAGGACCAACAAAATCTTGTCTCATTCTTTTCTTATCTTCTATAGCGGTAATTTGCGGAATGTAAAAAGGGCGGTTATCTTTCGTCCGCGTTTTTCTAGGAATAATTCGTTCTGGCTTTTTCTTTTTCTTAAAAAACATTACTTACTCCCCTTCAATCAATTCATTAAATTTTTCTTCTAATTCTACTTCATCATCTCTATGTTCAGCAAAACTTTTACTATAGATATTATTAGTTTCTTCACCTACAACTGCAATAATGTATTTACATATTTCTTTAGTAGCAACTTCTGTAGTTGGTTTAATAGCTAAACGCCTAAACCAAAAAACTGGGTTAGCATAATTTACTACCGTCCTACCCATATTGTAAAATTTAGATAATTTAAATTTGCGATTTAATCGCATTAACTTAGAATCATCAATGACTTTTTTCATATGTAATAGATTAATCAATGATGAAATACGAAAATTTTTAAAATGTTTTAAAAATTTTCCGTTAACCATTTCTTCAATTCTTTTTGTTATATAACGGTTTAGTTCAAGCAATTCTTCAACCGTAATTTCATACATAGGATATTTTGCTTCAGGAAAATAATGACTAGCTATTTCTTCCATAAGTTCGTAACTTAAATCAAAAGAAACACGAAAGTATGCGTTATCTGTTAATCTTACGGTCTCTAATAACTGAGACTGTTTCTCTTCAATGAGCTCATATACTTCTTTATCCCCTAAAGGTAATTTGTTTAAAATTCTTTTTTTGTATCTTTTTTTCTCATTTATTGTTGCGATTAAAACGAAAACTAAAAACAATAAAACAAAACCTGTAAGAACTCCAATAACAAAGTAAAAGATAGTGGTCATATTAACTTGTAAAATTATCCATAATAACTGTTTCATAATTTAACCTCTTTGTTAAGTAAATTATATCTTAAATTGTTGTTTTTATCAATCTATATAAGCATTTGCATAATTAAATTTCTTGTGAGATAATTATTATATTCTTATAAAAAGGAGACTATTAATACCCTATGACAAAAAAATATTTAATTGCTTTAGATTTGGATGGTACAGTTTTATACGATTTTGATTCAATATCACAGACATTATGTCGTTATATTAAAGAAATCCAAGAACAAGGTCATAAAGTTGTGATTGCGACTGGAAGACCTTTTAGAAGTTCAAAATTTATCTATGATAGCTTTTCCCTTGATACACCAATTATAAATTATAATGGTTCTTTAATCCAAAATCCAAGCGACCCAAGTTTTAAAAAAGTAGATCACAGAATTGATAAATCGATTATTATCGATATTTTTGATAAAAACAAAGAATATATTCGTAATGCTTTTTCTGAATTAAATGACGATATCTATCTCTATCGCGAAGAGAAAGCTATAGAACCTTTACTACACGCTGACCACGCAACGAATATTACTGTTGGAGATTTTAAAGATAATCTAAAAGAAGATATCAATGGTATGATTATCATTGGTAAACAAGGCACCGGAAAAACAATTAAATCTTATGTAGATAATAACTTTAAAGGTAAAATCTGTGCTAGGATATGGCAATTGTCCGGAGAATATGATTCTATTTTAGAAATATACAACCCTGGTGTTAATAAAGGTACTGCATTAAAAATTGTTGCTGATAATTTAGGCTTTAAACCAAAAGATGTAATTGCAATCGGAGATGGACATAATGATATCGAAATGTTTAGATTTGCCGGTAAAAGCATAGCGATGAAAGATGCACATGAAGACTTAAAGAAAGTTGCTGATATAATTTTAGAACACACCAGTCGAGAAGATGCAGTCTTTAGATTTCTATCAGATTTTTTAGAATCGAGTAGAGGCTAAATATTAATTATTTTCGCCCCTCTCACACCACCCTGCGTACGGTTCACGTACAGGGCGGTTCAATTTATATTACAGTATGAATTTTTAAATAGTGGTCTCGTGCACTCACGAGGCCTCTTTTT
>JAIPGD010000081.1 GCA_021736305.1 Candidatus Izemoplasma sp. | reverse complement strand
CAAAGAAAAAAAGGAAGCAAATATTTGCTTCCTTTAGTAATGAAAATTAATCTCTTTCGTCAACAACTACATAAGGTGATTCAGAATCAATAAATGCTAATACATCATCTTGACCTTCAACTGTATCGCCATAAATATCAATTTCGTCGTCGGCTACTTTATCATAAATAGTTTCATACATTGCTTGTGTGAATGTTTCAAATCCCGAAAAATCTTCAGGTAATCCAACCCCATCAATTGTAGCATCAAATGTTACAGAACGTCCGCCTTCAAAACTTCCATCATAAATAGAAGTTAAAGCATCATAAACCGAATTATTCAACTCTTTTTTAGCTGAAGTAATAACTGTTTCTGATTCTGGGCTTTGATCAACGTCAACACCAATAACATAAGCGTCACCATCATGTTGTTCAGCAGCTTTCATAACAGAGTTTCCTGCGCCACCTGCAGCAGCGAAAATAACTTCAATTCCACCACTAAACCATGAAGCAGCACGTGTTTGGTAAGCTGCATCTTCATTAAATGTACCTAAATAAGTATATCTAATATTAATTGCATCTTGAGCTAAATCCATTTCTTCAGCTGCATAATCAGCACCTTGAACAAATCCGTGTCCAAATCTAATTACTGCAGGAACTGCCATACCACCCATAAATCCAAGTTCAGTGAACCCTTCTTTAACAGCAGCATAACCAGCTAAGAATCCTGATTCTTCTTCAGCATAGAATATACTTAAAACGTTATCTTCAACCGTAAAATCTGGATCTCCAGAATCAGGTAATGTTTCCATTGTATTCCAATTAATAACGTTATGAGGTGATCCATCTAACAAAATGAATTTTACATTTGGATATTCAGTTTGAACTGTCCAAATCGCATTTTCAAATAAGAATCCTGGTGTTACAACAACTTCTGCACCATTGTCAATAGCTAATTCGATAGCTTCAACATAAGCAGGTGTTGTTTTAGCAGCTGGTTGGTAGTATTCATAAGATATATCATTTTCTAAAGCATATCTTTCTACACCTTCCCATGCACCTTGGTTAAATGATTTGTCATCAATAGTACCTACATCGGTAATAAGCGCGATTTCATAAGTATCTTTTTGACAACTAGCCATAGTAATGACCATAAACATAACTAGTAAACTAAGTAAACTAAGTCCTAATCTTTTCATATTCTTCTCTTTTCCTCCTTATTATAATATATAAAATATTATTCTGTTATTATTTTACCACTAAATACCACTTGAAACAAGCACGAATATAATCTCTAAATAAAAAAACACCTTTAAATTAACTATAACAGTATTTTTAAAGGTATTTAGATATTTTATTATAATAAAGCCATTGTATCTCTAGCAATCATAACTTCTTCATTAGTAGGGATTACATAAACATCGATTTTAGATTTATCTGAAGATATTTTTTTCTCAACTCCGCGGCAATCATTTCTTTCGTCATCAATTTCTACACCTAAACTTGATAATTTAGAACCAATCAACGCTCTTGTATATATTGCATTTTCACCAATACCAGCTGTAAAGATAATTGCATCTGCGCCGCCAACATAATTATTATAAGCAGCAATATAATCAGTAATTCTCTTTGCTTGAACATCAATCGCTAATTTTGCTTGATGATTCCCTGATTTTGAAGCGGCTACTAAATCTCTTGAATCAGATGATAAACCCGAAACCCCTAAATAACCTGATTGTTTATTTAGATAGTTCATTATCTCTTTAACTGATTTTTTCTTTACTTTCATCATATATTCTACAACAGCTGGATCGATATTTCCTGAGCGAGTCCCCATCGGAATACCTTCTAAAGGAGTGAAACCCATTGATGTATCAATAGATTTTCCGTTTTTCACTGCGCAAATAGACGCACCATTACCAATATGAGCAATGATTAAATTAACATCTTTTACTTCTTTATTCATCATTTCAGCATAACGCTGTGTAATGAACTTATGGCTAGTTCCATGAAAACCATATTTTCTTACTTTATGATTAGCAAACCAATCATAAGGAACTGCATATAAATAAGCTTCTTCAGGCATCGTTTGATGGAAAGCTGTATCAAAAACACCAACATGTTTAACATTTGGTAAAACCTTTTGAAAAGCCTTTATGCCTGTCAAATTTGGCCCTAAATGAAGTGGCGCAAGGTCAATTATTCCTTCTAAATACTCAATCTTTTCCTCATCCAGAACAACTGATTCAGAAATTTTATCTCCGCCATGAACTACTCGATGTCCAACACCAGCTATTTCGTCATAACCTTCTATAATGTTATGTTCAATTAATTTTTGTAATAATATATTAACTGCGTTCCCATGATTGGGAATACTTGTTGTTTCTTCAATCTTTTCACCGTTAACTTTAATTGAAAAAACCGACTTTTTCATTCCAATTCTCTCAACAATACCACTAGTAATCATCTTTTCCTCAGGCATTTTTAAAAGTTGAAACTTTAAAGAAGAACTCCCTGCATTTACCGCCATTATCTTACTCATTTTCAATCCTCCACTTTATAATATTGTGTTTTTTTAAACCAATTATTCAATTGAATAATTACTCTATTTAACCCATCCTTATCATTAAAAGATGGAATTTCAGCCATTAAGAAACTTTCGGGTTGTATAAAGTTATCGCCTTTTTTTTGTAATATAATCATACTTTTTTCTTGATTTTTAAAAACTTCATTTGGCAAAACAACCATTCCAAACATATACCAATTAGTATTTATTTCTTTAATAAACTCTTTAACATTTAATTCTTCAAAAAAAGTATTATCGACCATAAATATAAAATATGAATCTAGTTTCAAATTATGTAATTGATGTTCAATTATCTTATAAACATCTCCCTGAGGAATAGCACTAAAATCAGAAACGATAACATCAGCGTTTATATTATTAGAAGTTAATGTATTTTGGAAAAAAACCTTATCCCCATAATTTAACATCCCAAATAAACTCTGAGCTAATTCATAACTAATCCCAAAATTATCCACACCAATCAATTCAATGTCTCTATCAATTTGATTGGCAACTGTTGTTATTAGATTACCTGTACCTACTAAAGGATCATAAATCCGATAAGTTTGTTTATTATATAATTTTTGAATAAAATAACTCATCAATACTCCTATACTTTCAGGAGTTATCATTTGATTCGATATCTTTTGATGTTTTAATCCTTTTAAAATAGCGTATTGAATCGCTTTTCTTATTTCTTCTTTTTGAAAAGATATATCATTAATAGAATTTAATAACTCTTTTAATTTAATATTCACTTCTTCATCAGGAAAAGTTGCCGAATTTGCATGAATATTTTCACACGTTTTGACTATACCTTTTAAATATGAAATTTTATATCTATCGTATAAAAGAATAGCCGAAGCATCTATTACATCATATAATTTTTCGATATTTTCTTGATTTATCATCGATACCACCGTTAAAATATTTTATCATATATCACTAAATATAACAACAAAATCATAAGTAAAAAAGCTAATTTATGAATAAACATTCATATTTAAAAGAAAAAACTGTAAAAAACAGTTTTTTCTATATATATTTATCCCCAAATCATCTCAACAAATTCTGGATAATCAATAAAAGGATTTCTATTTCCTTGATATGAATATATAACATTATTCCTATTTCTCTCAAAATCATCAACAGGATCTAATTCGTGCCATTGTAATAAAACTGTAAACAATGCCATCTCACCTTGAGAAGGGGCATAATCAACTAAATCTAAATCATCATACATAACCATCATATAAAACAAGATTCTAGCAACATCACCTTTTACTTCATCTCTTGGTTCAAACGCTTCACTACTTGTTATATAATCGTAATATTTATTTCCTCGCGAACTATTAACTAAAGGATCTGATGGTTTTAAATTATGTAAATCTGATGTTTGTATACTATCCCATAATAATGATTGTGGCCATACATGTTCTCTATTCCAAGTAGCACCATAATCCCAAGTACTATCAATTGAATTACCTGTATAAACTAAAATTAGATTATCTGGATTATTAGGATCTGCATCGCTTTCATCTAATATATAACGTGCATCATCATAACTAACATAACTATAACTATCACTTAATATTATATTTAATGCAATTAACAAAGACTCTCCGCTTAATCCATCCGCATCAGCATAATATTCCGGATATACATCTAAATTAAAATTATCAGCTGGTTTAACTATCAAATCAATAATCTTATTAACTGGATCTTCATCATTTAAAGTAACAACGACTGTCATTGTTCCAGTAACATCAACTTCCGTTTCTTGAGCAGCCTCAATTGTATTTTCATCAGCTAAAATATTAACATAACTAGCAGCATCACCATCAACACTTGTGATAGTGTAAGTTGAGCCATTTGACCCTTGACCTAAAACATAGTTATTATAAAGTTCAATTGTATCAGGCAAATCATCAATGTCTTGTTGCAAAAGAATTGAATCATCTGGAGTTATATCTGAATGTGTTCCAATGTAATCAAAAGTATCTACTGCATATACTTCCCATTCAGTTGAATCAAATACAGCGCTTGGATTATTAACGGTTTCTTTCCTTAACAGAGTGTGATTAGCTGTTGAACCAGTGCCAACAGTCCATTCTGAACCTGGATCTTCACCAACAAAACCTATAATGTCAATAATAACTCCGTCTTTAGAAAACGTAACAGCGTCATCACCGTTCCAATTAGCTACACCACTACTAATTAAATCGGTCTCAGCTAATATACTTGAATCGGCACTTGCATGAGCAATCACATAAACATCGTAATTATCAATTGAACCAGATAAGCCAACTGTTTGTGAAGGAGATGACGCACCATTTGAATATAATTCAAGAGAATAACCAGATAAATCAACCGTTTCACCAGTGCCATTATATATTTCTATCCATTTATTATATGAACTACCTTCTCCATATTCAGAAATGAATAACTCAGTAATTAAGTTTTGTTCTTCTGTAGTTGTCTCTTCTGTAGTTGTTGTTTCTTCTGTAGTAGT